>JAYUPZ010000207.1:0-20138 GCA_043759805.1 Myxococcales bacterium
AGGGAGCCCACGTGGCCATGGTTGCGATAGCGTGCGATTGACCCGGGTTCACTGGCCTGCCGCCCTGATTGCACTCCTTTCCGCCCTGATAGAAGGCCGCGCACATGCGGAGCTCGAAGGGTGCGATACCGACGATAGAGACCACGTTTCGGTCGAAATCGCTTCGACCGTGAATTCGATTGTGAGCGCTGCAGCGCTTGCTCACCTCACGGCCGAGTTGATGCCTCGACAGATCATTGTTTGTACGACGGTTGAAAAAGAGGGCGCGCGTCCCGCCCTGGCGCGTATCTTCGTGACGGGAAGTGACACGGCGTTTGTGAATCTGCGGGTACACGATGACCGCAGCCACACGACCGTGGAACGCAGCTTCGATCTTTCCGCGGTGCCACCGGAAGGCCGATCCTTGACGTTGGGTCTCACCGCCAATGCCTTGCTGTCGATGTTGTGGACTGGCCCGCCGAAGCCCCCAAAGGTGGAAACGGCACCCCCGATGGTCGAGAAGCCGCGGCAACGAGACCCGCGTCCAGACTCGCTCACCCCGTCGCCTGCCTCACGACGTTTTGCGGCCAGCGTACTCGCCAACGTCACGGGGTACGCCTCGGGCGCATCCCTCTGGGGTCCGCAACTTCACCTGCGCCGGATAGAGGGCCGCTGGCTCCCCGGGGTTTATGGCGGCACGAGGAGGGCAAACGCATTGCGATCGACCCACGGCCGTGTTGCGTTTCAGGATGCGCATTTTGGAATCGAGTTGGGCTGGCTCGCAACCCGTGACGAGCATCGCTTGGCCGTGGTTTTTCTTGGTGGTCTTGAGGGCAGCTGGGTGAGCGTCGCGGGCGAGTCGTTTGAAGGCAGCACGGCCCAGCGAGGATTCGGCATCGCAGCGCTTGCGTATGCAGGCCTCGAAGCATCGATTCCTGTAGGTGAAGCGGCGCGATTGATGTTGAGAACCGGCGGGGGACACGCCTTGCGGGCAGTTCGCGCCTCCGACTCAGGTGAATCTCTCGGCGGTGTGCGGGGCCTGGCGCTGCAGGTTTCGCTCGGGATGGGAGCGTCGTTTTGAAACGCAGCACGTGCTCGTGGATCTTTCTTGCGGTGGCTTTGACCGGTTGTGAGGGCGTTTCGATCAATGTTCTTGATGGCCCGCGAACCTGTCGGACGCCATCGGCCGGTGACGTGTTGGCGCAACCGGCCGATCTGTTCGTCAACGCCTTCGGGATAAAGCCAGGCGGCATTTCACCCGAGGAGCCACTCGTAAAAGAACGCCTCTCCGAGCTGGGTGTGCGACAGATGGTGTTGCCCTATCATGGCGATCGCGAAGCGTTTCGGCGTCTCTACGACGCACTTGGATTGAAGGGACTCGTCACGATCGAGGCCCTCTCGGATGCCATGCCCGCCCTGCAGTTTTATGGATCGGCCGCCAACGCCATCACCTTGCGCAACCCTTTCCCCGTCGATGCCACCTGGGGCGAAGGTGTTCGAAGGGACCAGAAAGCCTTGTACGAGCTCGTCAAGGGCAACGACACGACCGGTTCGATCGCCGTCGTCGGGACCAACATTCAATCGGACGACCAGATTCTCGCGGCTGGTGACTTGAGTGCGTGGGTCGATGCGGGATCGTTTTTTCCCTGGCGACTCGAACTGTGGCGCGATCCACCGGGCCGACGGCTGGAAACCGATCTTCCGCGTCACGTGCCGACTTACGGAACGCGTAAGATGGTGGCACCACAAACCGGGTACGACACCAGTCCAGAAACGGGCCTGTCGGAAACCATCGCGGGCCGCTATGTCGTACGCACCCTACTCGAACATTTTCGCCGTGGTGTGCAGCGCACGTTCATCGCTGATTTTGCCGACGGCGAACCGGGATTGGAAGGGATGCCGTCGTCCGGGATAGGCATTCTGCACAACGATGGATCGCCCAAACCCGCGTTTACCACGTTGTCGCGTCTTTTAGACCTCGTAGGCGATGCTGGACCTCCCTTTGTTCCGGGTCGGCTTGGGTTTTCGCTCGGCACATCCTCGGCAGCGGTGCACACGCTATTGCTCCAGAAGCGAAGTGGTACGTTTTATTTGGTGCTGTGGCTGGAGATCGACAGCACGGAGGTGGAAACCATGGTCCCGGTTGCGTTGGAACTGGCTCTGCCCGCGACGACCCTGACGGTGTTTCGTCCTGCCCAGGCTTCGGCGCCCGTCGCGCTCAGCAGGGGGCAACGAATCAGCTTTGATGTTCCCGATTCGTTGACCGTTGTGCAAATCGAAATCGACTGCCCCTGAGACGACTGCAAGTCGCTACTCGACGGTGACGCTTTTGGCCAGGTTGCGTGGTTGATCCACGTCGTTACCCCGGGCCAGCGCAACCGCATAGGACAACATTTGCAACGGCAGCACAGTGAGGAGCGGTTGCAAGAGCGCGGGTGCATCCGGAATCCACAAGATCTCCTGACAACTCTCGGCCATGATCTTGTCGCCGACGGTGGCCACCGCGATGACGGTGCCTTCGCGTGCGCGAACCTCGGCCATATTTGAAAGTACCTTTTCGTAACCGACGCCTTTCGGCGCAATCACCACCACCGGGATGCCATCGTCGATGAGTGCGATGGGGCCGTGTTTCATTTCACCCGCGGCGTACCCCTCGGCGTGAATATACGAAATTTCCTTCAGCTTGAGCGCGCCTTCAAGCGCGATGGGATAATTCGTACCACGCCCCAAAAACAGAAAATCACGGGCATCCTTGTAGCGCGACGCGATTTCCTTGAGATCACCGAGTTCGTGCAGGGTGTGCTCCATCTTTTGTGGGATTTGAAGCAACTCGTGGATGAGCTCTTGCGCGGCGGGAATTGACAGGGTGCCCGTGCGACGGCCGGCATGGATGGCGACGAGCGCCAGCGCCGCAAGTTGTGCCGTGAAACACTTGGTCGAGGCAACACCGATCTCAAGTCCGGCGTGAGTATAAAGAACGCCGTGGGCGGCGCGAGCGATGGCCGAATCGACCACGTTGGAAATGCCAAGGGTGACAGCCCCGCGCGCCTTGGCCTCCTTGAGCGCGGCGAGCGTGTCTGCGGTCTCGCCACTTTGTGAGATTGCAATGACCAGAACGTCGGGGCCCACCACCGGGTTTCGGTAGCGAAATTCGCTTGCCAGATCCACCTCGACCGGCAGACGCGCGGTGGCCTCGATCATGAACTTTCCAACCAGGCCTGCATGCCAGCTGGTGCCGCAGGCGATGATCACCACCCGCCGCAGGTTTTGGGTGTCGATGACAAAATCGTCCAAAATGGCGTCGCTCTCGGGCACCAGCAAGCGGCCGCGCAAGGTGTTGGTGACGGCTTGCGGCTGTTCGTAGATCTCCTTTTGCATGAAATGCGCATAACCACCTTTTTCCGCCTGGTCTGCTGTCCAGGTGATGGTGCGCGGCAAACGCTCAATCGTATTACCATCCACGTCGATGACGCGGTAACCGTCGCGAGTCAAAAGTGACACATCGCCATCTTCAAGAAAAACCACCTCGCGGGTGTGTTGCAAAAGCGCCGGTGCGTCCGACGCAACGAACATTTCGTTCTTCCCGATGCCGAGAACCATTGGCGACGCATTTTTGGCCGCCACGATGTCCTGCGGGAAGAGCTCGGACAGCACCACAATGGCGTAAGCACCTTCGACTTGCCGCAAAGCTTTGCACACCGCCTCCGCGAGGCTTGTTGATCCGTGCAGCAACGCTTCGTCGATGAGGTGTGCGACGATTTCTGTGTCCGTTTCGGATTTGAATTCACGGCCACTCGAACGGAGTTGTGCCCGTAGGCCCATGTGGTTCTCGATGATGCCGTTGTGAACGACCGATACCGAGCCAACCCTGTGCGGGTGGGCGTTTTCATCCGAGGGTCGACCGTGGGTTGCCCAGCGGGTGTGACCGATGCCGATCGTACCGACCGGCGGCGCATCGCGGAGCAGCGCTTCCAACGATGCGAGTTTGCCGCGGCAGCGAACGATCTCGGTACCCTCCTTGCCCGAAATGGCCACACCCGCCGAGTCGTAGCCGCGGTACTCGAGGCGTTTCAGACCCCCTATACGAATGGGAACGGCCTGTTGTTGGCCCAGGTATCCGACGATTCCGCACATGTTCGCCGCAGACTACCGCCTGCCGCCACACCTGCCAACGTTATGGCGACAGGGCGTTTTTCTGTCGTCGCACCGTCATTTCGGCCGCAAGTTGCAGCGCACAAAGCATGCTGTCGGCTCGAGCAACGCCCTTTCCCGCAATGTCGTAAGCCGTTCCGTGATCGGGCGAGGTGCGGACAAAGGGCAAGCCGAGGGTGACATTGACGGTTCGATCGAAGTCGAGGAGCTTGGCCGGAATCAAACCCTGATCGTGGTACAGCGCGATCACAGCCTCGAAACGGCCCGCGACGGCGTGGTTGAACACCGCGTCGGGCGCAAGCGGTCCTTCGAGGGTGGCATCGACATCCATGGTAGCGATGCGCAATCGGGCCGCTCGCAGAGCCGGCAAAAGTAGAACGGTTTCCTCATCTCCGAACCGGCCGCCGTCTCCCGCGTGTGGATTGAGCCCCGCAAGAGCCACCCGTGGGGCGAGAAATCCAAAATCCTCCTTCAAACTGAGCGCCGTCAGCGCGATGGCGGTCACGATTCCCTCGCCCGACAATGCGTCCGGAACGTCCCGAAGTGCGATATGGCGGGTGACGACGGTGGTTTTGAGGCGTGGTCCGGCCATCATCATGGCGAATTCGGCGACATTGGCGCGACTTGCGAGGTACTCGGTATGGCCCGGGAACGAAAAACCCGCCCGTGCAGCCCATTCCTTCGAAATCGGAGCTGTGCAAAGTGCCTGAACCTGCTTTAGCGCGATGGATTCGCAGGCTGCTTCTAGATAGGCCACCTGGGCGCTGGCAGCAGTGGGATTCGGACGCCCCGGGATGGCCTCGTCTAACGGGAGCTGGGTGATGTTTTCAATTCGGAGTCCCTGAGGCAACGAAAGCGATGCGGCATCCGCGTGACGTTGCAGCACGCCGCGGTCACCGAAGACCACGACTTCCGACAACGAGCGGAGAGCCGGGTTGGCGAAAAAAGGCACAAGCGCCCGAACGAGAACTTCCGGACCAACGCCGGTGGGATCTCCCATGGTGATGCCAAGAACAGGTTTCATCATGTTGCGCCGAGCTCTGCCGAAGGATGCTAAAGACAATATGAGCATACCTGCTTGGCACGCGGCCAAGCTGGATGCAGAATAACTGACAGACGATGGACGATTTTCACTGCTCGTTTTGCGGCAAGAGGCGCCGCGAGGTTCGGAAGCTCATTTCTGGACCGCGGGTGTTCATTTGCGACGAGTGCGTGTCGCTGTGCAACGACATCATCGCCAAGGAAGAGGCCGCTGATCGTCCGCGCTTTCCGCGTCCGCGTGAGATTTACGAAGAACTCAACCGTTACGTGATCGGCCAGGATGCTGCGAAAAAGGCCCTGTCTGTCGCTGTTTTTAACCACTACAAGCGCATCGGCCAGCGTGGCAAGTCAGGCGAAGTCGAGCTGCAAAAAGGCAACATCATGTTGCTTGGGCCTTCAGGTTGCGGCAAGACCCTGCTTGTTCAGACTCTCGCTCGCAAGCTCGACGTGCCCTTCGCGATAGCCGATGCCACGACCTTGACCGAGGCGGGGTACGTCGGCGAAGACGTCGACAGTGTCATCAAATCCCTGTTCCGAAATGCGGGTGGCGATCCTGAAAAAGCCGCGCGTGGAATCGTTTGCATCGACGAGATCGACAAGATCGCACGTCGAGGTGGGGGACCGTCCATCACCCGCGACGTCTCGGGTGAAGGTGTGCAGCAAGCGCTGCTCAAGATTCTCGAAGGCAAGCAGTGTTCCATCACGCCCGATGGCGCCCGCAACCGACCCCAGCAAGAGCTGATTCAGGTCGACACCTCGAACATCCTTTTTGTTTGTACCGGAGCCTTCAACGGTCTCGACGAAATCGTTCGGCGTCGCATCGGTCAACAGGGCATGGGCTTTGGCGCCCACATCACCAAGAACGACGATAACCGGAACTCTCTGCGCCGACAGGCCCGGACCGAGGACATCATTAAATTCGGGATGATTCCAGAGTTCATGGGTCGATTGCCCATCATTGTGGCCGCTGACGAACTGGGTGTGGACGAACTTGTCGAGGTACTCTGGAAACCCAAAAACGCGCTCGTGAAGCAATACCAGCGTCTTTTTGAAATCGAGGGCGTCAAGCTCCGTGTCACGGAAGATGCCCTGCAAAGCATCGCCGAGGAGGCGGCAAAACGGACCTCCGGCGCCCGGGGTTTGCGGGCCATCCTCGAAGAAATCATGCTGGATGTCATGTACGACTTGCCCTCGATGACCGGTATCACCGAATGCGTGATCAACCGGGAAGTGGTGGTGACGCGCAGTCGGCCGCAGTTGTTGCGCGAAAAGAAAGCCAGTTGATCGTAGAACAAAGCTGTAAATTTGTGGCAGAGTCGCGGTTTGCTATAGTCGGGTCCACGGCCCAACGCGGCGTCAATGGCTGAAAATCGCTACAGAATCCTCGACCGCATTGCTTCCGGTGGAATGGCCGAAGTATTTCGCGGGGTCCAGGAAGGCTTGCAAGGCTTTCGCAAGCACGTTGCGATCAAGCGTGTTTTGCCGGCGCTGACCAAGAATAAAAAATTCATCTCGATGTTTCTCGACGAGGCGCGCTTGTCGCTTGGTCTGCAACACGCGAACATCGCGCAGGTCTTCGATATCGGTCACGTTGACGATACGTACTTCATCGTCATGGAGTTCGTGGACGGCGTTGATCTCAAGGCCATCCTCGAATGGCGTCGGCGCATCAACAAGCCACTGACGATTGGCCAGACGATCTACATCGTGATGGAGGTCTGCAAGGGGCTAAATTACGCGCACGATCTCACCAATTTCGAGACGGGCGAAACGCTTGGGATCGTTCATCGCGATGTTTCGCCGCCCAATGTGCTCATCTCCAAAAACGGCGAAATCAAGGTCGTGGACTTTGGTTTGGCCAAGGCGACCTTGCAGATCGAGCATACCGATCCCGGGGTTGTGAAGGGCAAAATGAGTTACCTGTCGCCCGAGGCTGCTCGCGGTGAAGAGGTGGACAAACGCGCCGACATTTTTGCGGTCGGCATTTTGCTTTACGAGATGCTTACCAACCGTCGTCTGTTCTACGGGGACACCGACTATCAAACAGTTGAACTGGTGCGCGCGGCGCGAATCCCCCCGGTGGGTCCACAGAATCGAGAAGTCGAACCTGAACTCGAGGACATCGTGCGCAAATCGCTCACGCGGCGTCTCGAAGATCGCTTTCAGTCTGCGACAGACATGCAGGATGCGCTTGCGCATTACCTGTTCTCGCGTGGATTGAAGATGATCCAGCGCGACATCGCGGAGCTGGTTCGCAAGTGCGCCGACGATGCGCTCACTGTTTCGGGCGTGACCCGACATAAGCAGGTCAGCGTGGTCGACACCATGCTGCAAGAAGAAATCCGGGCGTTCACGTCGATGGACTTCGACGAGGAAACTGCCGCAGCGGCCGCCGAGGGTGGGCGTCCGAGTGGTGATTTCATTGACCCTCGAAGCTGGGCGGACGACGACGACAGTCGCAGGCCGAGTGGCCGCCGCTCGATGAGCGGTCCCGCCGTGGGTGGAGCCTCAGGGCAGCCGATGGCGAATGCCCCTGTTGGGGCGGTACGAGCGGTACCTGCCGCGGAGCCAATTCCAGACCAAATACACCTGTCTCCGGTTCCGCAGCCGTCGGCTCAGCCCGCACAATCGGTTGCGTCCACCGCATCCAGTTCGGCCGGACCTGCGCCGGGTCAAGCCAGTTCGAAAGCCAAAGGCATCGTGTACGCCGTTGTGTTGACGGTCCTGGCTGGCGCAGGCGTTGTTGTCGCGCTGCTCATGCGCCGCGCAGGTGGATAAACATCCCGACGGCTAGCCAACCAGCGCTTTTTCGACCATTGCCTCGATCTTGGGGCGCGGAACGGCGCCAACCAGTTGTCCAACAACCTGACCACCCTTGAAGATGAGCAAGGTTGGTATCGAGCGAATGTCGAATTGGCCGGCGATGCCCGGATTGGCGTCAATGTCGAACTTTCCGACACGCACTTGGTCAACGTATTTGTCTGCAAGTGCTTCCACGTGCGGCGCGATGGCCCGGCAAGGCGCACACCAGACAGCCCAAAAGTCCACGAGGACAGGCTTGTCGGACTGCAGCACCTGGGCCTGAAAGTTGTCGTCGTTCAACTCGATGAGGTTCGCGCTTGCCATGGGTTTGCACCTTTATCATAAAACGCCGTTTCCGAAAGGCGTCTTCTGTTCAGATTCCGTATCGGTCTTTTGGTTACCGAAATGGGAGAGTGCTAGGTTTGCACACCGTACTGCCCGAATCTGGGCGGGGATCCACTCGACGACCAAGGCGTTGCGTCATGAATGTTCGCGTTTTCGTTTCTCAAAACACCATTGATAACTGGGTCCTGACGGATCAGGTCGAGCTCGCGGGCGATGTCGTTTCCATCAAGCCGAGCAACATTCGATTGCAGCTGCGGGCTGCATCGTATTTCCGTAGCGTGGCCGGTGGATCGATGGATACGCAGGACATCATCGGTCGCGTCAAGGACGAAGCCGAGATAACCGAGCTCGGGGGTGAGGCCTATATGAGTTCGGTTGTGATCGGCGAGGCGGCCTACGATATCGAGCCGGGTTTCGTCGCGATTCCGGTCGGTCAAGAAGATGGACGCACTGTCCTTGCGGCGCTGAGTTTGATGCGGCACTAGTTGCCCATGAATCCCGCCGCACTTGCACTCGCGCAGATTGGGGCCTACGGGCTTGCATCTGGTTTGTACCTGGGGCTTTTCCTGGGTGGTGGGCCGCGCCTCGCTGTGTGGGCGCGCTACATCTTTCTGTTGGGATTCGCAGCACACCTTGGCGACATCGGTATCGGTTGTTTCGACGCGCGTCATCCGCTCTCGTCGACGTCGGAAGCCTTGTCTTTCGTTGGATGGTTGCTGGCGTTCGGTTTCTTGTTGGCTTCTTTGCGCAACCGTCTCGCAACCACGGGTGCGTTCGCCGCGCCCACCGTTTTGGTTTTCGTGTTGCTTGCACGTGTGCTTCCGGATGCGGCGGTGCGCGTGAGCGGCAGTGGTCTTGAGACCTTGCACATCCTATTGTCGGCGACAGGTGAAGCCCTTTTTGCCCTTGCCGCCGTGTTGGCGCTTCTCTACATCGTTCAGGAACGTCGATTGAAGCGCAAAGACTTTACTGGCCTACGCGACGGTCCGGCCCCCCTTGAAACGCTGGATCGATTGTCCCGCCAGTGCGTGTTGATAGGGTTTCCGATCTTCACCCTGGCGATAACGACCGGTGCCGTGTTGGTCGCGCGCCTTGGCCTATTGCGAACCGGTTCAGACATTCGCGCCGAATACCTGTTCGCTGTTGTGTCCTGGTTTTCCTACGGAGCACTCATCATCGCGCGCCGAGCTGCGGGCTGGCAGGGCCGACGTGCGGCGTGGCTCACGGTGAGCGGATTCGCTGCGGCGTTGTTGGTCCTCGTCGGCTATTTCCTTCGCCACCTGTCATAGCGCCATGACGAACGCCCTGGAAATCGTAATACTTGGCCTTTCGCATCGAACGGCGCCGCTGGATGTTCGCGAGCGACTTGCCGTATCCCCCGACGATCTATCAGAGCGCCTGCGGCAACTCAGGGAACTTCCCGGGGTCGCGGAGACGGCTCTGTTGTCGACCTGCAACCGTGTTGAGATTTACGCTGCGGTAAGCGATCGCGCGACGGCGTTCTCCTCGTTGCAAGGACACCTGAGAACGCAGGTGGCGCCCATCGCCGGCGATCGCGATGCGCATCACCTCATCGAGCCTCATCTGTATCGGCGTCACGGCCGTGCTGCGATTCACCATTTATTCCGTGTGGCAGCGAGTCTCGATTCGATGGTCGTTGGTGAGCCGCAAATTCTTGGGCAGGTCAAGGACGCCTTCAAAAACGGGACCGAAGCGGGCACAACGGGCCCCACTCTCGACAGTTGTTTTGCGCGGGCTTTTCGCGTCGCCCGCCGAATTCGTCGCGAAACGGGCATCGGGACGCAAACCGTTTCCGTGAGTTCCGTCGCCGTCGACCTCGTTCGCCGTGTGTTCGCGGGTTTCACCGGGCGCAAAGTGCTTGTGGTGGGGGTGGGCGAGATGTCGACGCTTGCCGCGCGCGCCATGGCCGGTGAAGGTGCGACGATTGTCATCGCCAATCGCACGCGTGCTCGCGCAGAGGCACTTGCGCAAGAACACGGATATGGCGTCGCGGATTTTGGCGAGCTGGATGCGGCGCTGATCGAGGCCGACGTGGTTATCACGTCCACCGGTGCCCGACAGCCGATTCTGGATCGCGCGCGGTTGCAGAGGGTGCAGCGGGTCCGTCGATTCTCTCCCATCGTCATCGTTGACATCGCCGTTCCTCGCGATGTCGAGCCTGCCGCATCGGAGATCGAAGGCGTGTTTTTGTGGGATATCGACGACCTGCAAAAGGAAACCGCTTTGCACCTCGAGGGTCGCATGCGGGAGGCCGAGCAGGCCGAGACCGTCATTGAAGAGGAAGTGGTACGATTTCTGGGCTCGGTTCGCGGTCAGGCCGTGGGGCCAACCATCAAGGCACTGCGCGATCGTTTTTCGGAACTGGGTAGAGCCCATGCCGGGCGCGCCCGGATGCGCGCTGGTATCACCGATCCGAAGATTGCGGTCGAGTTTGAACGCATGGCGGACGCGCTTATCAATGAACTGCTGCACGCGCCACAGGTGGCACTGAAAAAGGCCGCCGCGGTTGACGATGGGGATGCACTGGCGGGAGCTGTGCAACGGTTGTTTGATCTCCCTGCGCAGGGCGAGCCGTCCGAGACGGACGAAGACGAAGAGGACGACGACGATGATCCCGAGGTGAAAAAGACACCGTGAAACGCATTGCGATTGGTACCCGGGGGAGTCCGCTTGCGCTGTGGCAAGCCCGTCATGTTGCCAGCTTGATTCGGTCGATTCATCCCGACATCGTGATCGTCGAAACCGTCATCGTCACAAGCGGCGACAAGTTTCAGGGCAAGACGGCCGCCGAGATTTCTGTGGGTGGCAAGGAAGTTTGGGTCAAGGAGATCGAAGAGGCGTTGCTATCGGGTGCCGTCGATCTTGCGGTGCACAGTCTGAAAGATGTGCCGGCCTTCTTGCCCGAAGGTCTTGTGCTGGGTGCGTTTCCGGCGCGCGCGGATCCTCGTGATGCGCTTGTGGGTGCAAGCTCATTGACGGCACTACGGCAAGGCGCGCGCGTCGGCACAACCAGCGTCCGCCGCATTTGCCAGCTGCGCGCTCTTCGGCCCGATCTGCAGTTTCATCCCTTGCGCGGTAATGTTGAAACTCGCCTTCGGCGCGTGGAGGAGGGCGTGGTCGACGCGGCCATTCTCGCCTCCGCGGGCCTCGACCGGCTGGGTTTTGCCGATCGGGTCGGTGCACGTCTGGGTTTGCATGAGGTGTTGCCCGCCGTCGGTCAGGGCGCCCTGGCGATTGAGATCCGTCGTGATGATGAGGATCGACAGGCCCTTTGCGCGCATTTGAACGATCCCGATACCGCCATTGCGGTTGCCGCCGAACGGGCACTGCTGGCAGCCCTCGGTGGCTCGTGTCAGACCCCGATTGGCGGCCATGCTTGGCTCGAAGGCGGGCGTTTGCACGTGGAGGGGGTTGTCGGTGAGATAGAGGGTAGCCACCTGCAACGGGAACGTGCAGTCGGCACGCCACAGCAGGCGATTGAACTGGGCGAAGCCGTCGCATGGCGCCTTCGTCGCGCCTAAGAGTTTAGTTTCATTCAATATTCATGCGGAAGAGTGCAAGAATTTTGATCGAAGTCCAGATGTAGGATAAAGTATGTTAAATACCTACTTTTAAGTCCGTCTTTCTCTCTCGTCATCAAACGTATCGCACCGGCTCAAGCCGAACAGCGGAATTCCCGATCATCTCTACCTACAGATCTTCCAACTGCACGGGATCTGGAGGTTTTGTAAGGAGCCTCGCAACTTGTCCACAACCCTGAAACCCATCCAGGTCAGAATTGCCATTCGCGCCGCGCTTTGCGTTGGGGCATTGGTAAGTCTCGTCGGTTGCGCTCACACCGCGACATCTGAAAACCAAGACGAGATGCAGCGCACTCTGTCTGCCCTGCGTGCGCAAAACGCCTCGTACCTGAAAAAGATTTCCGAGCTCGAAAACGAAGTCTTCATTCTTCAGGACCGCGTGCAAACCCGGGAAGTGGCGGCGCAACGCGTGGGCGCGCCTGTTTTGCCAAGTGTCACACTGGATCCCCGGCGCGACAGTGACAACGGTGAAGCCGCAAGCGGCACGCGAACACTTTACAATACGGAAATCGTGACCGATCCGGACGGTCCGGTGACGATTGAATACACGGGCGCCGCTGCCGACAAGTCGGAGTCCCGACCTGTGCTGCGGTTGGTTGGCGATCGCGGTGGCGTCAGCGTCGACTCGCCGGAGGAGGCGAGCCCGGTTGCACCTTCCAGGACCATCGCTCGCAGCGTGCCGCGCAATGAAGTCACGGTTTCCGCGGTCGAAAAACGTGGTACGGATTCGACATCTCACGGAAAGAATCCCGCACTTGAGCTCTACCGGGCATCGCTCGATGGTCTCACCGCAGGAACGCACGCCGATGCGGCCGCAAGCTTCCGCGAATTTTTGCGACGATACCCGACACACGAATACGCAGACAACGCGCAGTACTGGCTTGGCGAGTGCTACTACGATTTGAAAGACTACGCGACAGCGGTGCGTGAATTCCGCCGTGTCGTCGAAAAGCACGCCACCGGCAATAAAGTTCCGGATGCTTTGTTGAAGATGGGGTTCTCCTATCTTTCGCTCGGGGAAAACGGAGCGGGCCGCCGATCGTTGCAGGAACTTGTGCGTACCTACCCATCTCATCCCTCTGCGCGCCTCGCCAATGAACGACTCGCCGCTCTTGCGACCGAGTCGGAGCCGGGACGCAGCCCGCAAACCGCTTCCGTTGCCCCGTCGAAGGAGGTCCCGTGAAAAGCCGTATTCTGTTGCATTCTCGATCCCTGGTAATGCTCGCCATTGGCGTGATGCCTTCGGCCGCCCTGGCGCAGGGTGGTGCCGGAAAAAAATTGATTGCCGACGTGAACGCGATGCAAGACGAGGCCGCCGAGGCGCCGTTGCCCGACATCGATGCGATCGAAAAAGGGCAAAACCCGCCCGCGTCGGTTTCTTTCCGTCCACTCGATCGCCGCAAGATGGATGAAAGCAATGCCGAAGGTGGCAATGGCGCGCAAAACAATGGTGCTGCGACCGCGGCGAGCAAGGCAGCCGAGGGCATTAATCGTCCCACCAAGGTCAGCCGCGTTGTTGTTCGAAGCGAGGGCGAAGCGGAAAACAGTTTAGAAACGTTTGCGGAAGGCGAGCCTGCGGCACCCGTTCAGGTGCCCGAGCTGCATACGGTCGCAGCGGGCGACACCTTGTGGACTCTTTGTAAGACGTTTTACAACGATCCATGGTCGTGGCCTCAGCTCTGGTCGCTGAATCCTCTGGTCACGAATCCACACTGGATCTTTCCGGGTGATGTGTTGCGGTTGAAATCGGCGGACGGCGAGCCAAATGCCCTTGCACAGGGTGCGGGCTCCTCGGAGGGACTTGTGGAGTCCATCTCAAACACGGCGTCGAGCGAATCCACCATCCTCGTGCGAGAAATCGGTTTTCTCGACACCGGTGATCTCAAGGCTGCGGGACGGATCAGCGGATCGCGTGAAGAAAAGATCATGCTTTCGACGGGCGATCAGGCCTATGTGGCATTTCCAAGCGACAAACCCCTGATTGCGGGTGAGCGATATTCTGTTTTTCAGGTGGAGACTGATCGACCGATCCTCGATCCCAAGACGAAGAAGCCGGTTGGCTACATCGTGCGCGTCTACGGTGACATCCTTGTTGAACAGATTGCGGACGATAAAACAGGCCGGGGTGTGTTCGGACAGATGACCGATCCCGTGGAGCGAGGTTTCTTCGTGAGCAATCGGGTCAAGCCATTCAAGCGCGTCGACGTGCGACCCAGCAACGTCAACCTACAAGCCAATGTCATCGCATCGTTCACCCCGACAAATCTCTTGTCCGCGGCGAACTTCGTGGTGCTGTCCCGAGGGGCAAGCGACGGGATCGAGGTCGGAAACCGAACCTACGTGATCCGGCGTGGCGATGGCTATGCCCGTGTCATGGAAGGCTGGGAAGAGGCTGATGCCAGCTTCCCCAAAGAGGTCGTCGCCGAACTGGTCGTCGTGGATGTAAAAGAGAAGATGGCGGTCGCCTGGATCACCCGATCGACCAAGGAGATCCGGGTTGGCGAGATCACCGAAATGCGCAAGGGGTACTAGCGGAGCGCGCCGAAACCCGCGCGCCCATACTTGACAAGTAGCTGATATTATTTGCAAAACATGAGCCTGCCTTGACCCCGCCGCAAAGCAGCGGTATCAGCTTCGATTCCGATGGGCGGGATTTTTCGAGCAACTGGGCACGCTTTTGGACCGAAATCCGGAGTCATGTCCGCACCGATTCCGGTTCCAATTGAGCGAGAAAACGTCCTATTTCCCACCGCGCTCACGGGTTTGAGGCGCAGCCCCAAAACCCTGTGGTTTTGGGGAGATAGGCTACCAGAGTCGATCACAGACCCGTCGCCGCCGGTGGCCATTGTGGGCTCACGCAAGGCTTCGGGCCGCGGCACTTCAATGTCCATGACCATGGCCATGTCACTTGCTGCCTCGGGCCACGCGATTGTCTCGGGAGGTGCCTTCGGCATCGACGCCGCGGCCCACGAAGGCGCCTTGGCCGCTCGGGCTGCACCGACTTTCGCATTCCTCGGCTGTGGCATAGATGTCGTCTATCCGGACCGGCACGCGAATCTGTTCGAGCGAATTCGTGGGGCTGGATGTTTGATTTCGGAGTTTGGCCCTGGCGTTGCGCCCCGAAAACAACAATTTCCCGCGCGCAACCGTTTGATTGCTGGCCTCGGTGCCGCAGTGGTGGTGGTCGAGGCAGCATTGCGTTCCGGTGCACTTGGCACCGCCAAGCTGGCCCGGGACATGGGTCGCATTGTGCTTGCGGTGCCCGGCAGTCCTGGCACGGACACCCTGATTCGAGCGGGACACGCGCTCGGGGTACAGAACGCCCGGGACGTTCAGGATGCCCTCGCAGGGCGTCTCGTGCCCAATTCGTTCGAGACCGTCGCCGAGCGGGCCATCGGGCTTTCGCCGCAGCTTTCAGCCCTGGTCGCCGCGGTGGCGCAGGGATATGCCAGTCCAGCCGAACTCGCCCTCGTTTTGGCGATGCCGGTATCGGAAGTGTTGGCGCTTCTAATGGTGGCCGAGCTCGAAGGGGTTATCCTTCGCGGCCCCCGCAACGACTACGAGGTTGGCCGTGGCCACTAAAAAATCCGCTAGCAAAAACCCTTCGGAAACAGCCGCCCCAACGGCTCCCAAGAAAAAAATCGCCCGCAAGGCCAAGGTCGAGGCGGCTCCAACCCCGGATCCGTCCATCGAAGATGAAAATCTTCTCGACGAAGAAGGCGCGGACGAGACCGAAGAAAAGGCGGCTGGAAAACCACGCAAGCGATCGGGTGCACTCGTCATCGTCGAGTCACCAGCAAAAGCCAACACGATCAAGCGTTACCTCGGGGCAGGTTATGTCGTGAAGGCGTCGGTCGGTCACGTGAAAGATCTGCCGAAGAAATCGATTGGGGTCGACGTCAACAATAACTTCTTGCCTGAATACGTCGTCATCGATGGCAAGGGCAAAGTCCTCGCCGAGATCAAGGCGGCGGCGAAGAAGGTTGAACGCGTTTACCTCGCACCCGACCCGGATCGCGAAGGAGAAGCCATCGCCTGGCACATCGCCGAGGAAATTCGCGGTGCCAACGACAACATTCAGCGGGTGTTGTTCAACGAAATCACCAAGCGCGGCATCACCGAAGCCATGCAAAAGCCGATGGCGCTCGATATGCACAAGTTCGAGTCGCAACAGGCGCGGCGTATTCTGGATCGGCTGGTTGGTTACCAGATAAGCCCGGTGCTGTGGTCGAAGGTCAAGCGCGGTCTGTCGGCGGGTCGCGTGCAGTCTGTGGCCGTGCGCCTCGTGGTCGAACGTGAAGATGAAATTCGCGCGTTCGTTGCCGAGGAATACTGGACGCTTGACGTGGATGTGCAGGGCCTGTCGCCGCCGCAGTTTGTGGCGCGTGCTGTTCGCTATCGTGGCGAGAAGCTGGAGATCCGCGAGGAGGGCAAGGCGCGTGAGGTCGAGTCGATTGTAAAATCGGCGACACTCAAGGTTGCGAGCATCGAACGCAAAGAGCGCCGAAAGAACCCACCAGCACCGTTCATCACCTCCAAACTGCAACAGGAAGCCTCGAGTAAACTGCGCTTTTCGCCGAAGAAAACCATGGCGCTCGCGCAGCGGCTTTACGAAGGTATCGACCTCGGCGCCGAAGGTCCGACCGGTCTCATCACCTACATGCGTACGGACTCAACGCGACTGTCGGATGACGCTGTCACCGACGTGCGGCAATATATTGTCGCGCGGTACGGTGAACGATCGCTGCCCGAGAAGCCGAATACCTTTCGCTCGAAAAAGAGCGCGCAGGATGCTCACGAGGCGATTCGTCCCACAGCAACAAAGTACGATCCGGAAACTGTGCGTCGTTTGGTAGCCGAAGGTGGCAAGGGCGGCCGGGATGAACGCGAGACCGAGGATTTGATGAAGCTTTACAGCCTCATCTGGAACCGTTTCATTGCATGTCAGATGGTGCCTGCCGTGTTTGATCAGACTGCCATCGACATCGAGGCGGGAACCGTCGGACTTCGTGCGACCGGCCAGATCCTGAAATTCCCAGGATTTTTGGAGGTCTACAACGAGACCGTCGAGGACGCGGCGGTGGACGAAGATGCCGAAGGTCGCTTGCCTGATCTGCACGAGGGCGAGGCGATTCAGTTGATTGCGACGCGACCCGAACAGCACTTCACGCAGCCGCCGCCGCGTTTCTCCGAGGCGACGCTGGTCAAAGAACTGGAAGAGAAGGGCATCGGCCGTCCATCGACCTATGCCGCCATTCTTTCGACCGTTCAAGATCGTGGCTACGTCGAGCGCAAGGAAGGCCGATTGTATCCGACCGAGCTTGGCGTGATGGTCAACAGCTTGCTGGTCAAGAGTTTTCCCGAGATCGTTTCGGCCGAGTTCACTTCGCAACTCGAAGAGCAACTCGACAAGGTGGAGGAGGGTTCGGCCGACTGGGTCAAGTTGCTGTCGTCGTTCTACAAGACTTTCTCGGAGGATGTGGCCAAGGCGCAGGTCGAAATGCGCAACATCAAGCGCGAAGAGATCCCGACGGATCACGTCTGCGAAAAGTGCACCAAACCCATGGTGATCAAGTGGGGTCGCAACGGACATTTCCTTGCGTGCACGGGCTATCCCGATTGCAAGAACACGAAGGAATATGCGCGCGAGTCTGACGGCACGATAAAAATCGTCGAGACCACGCGTGCTTCGGATGAAAAGTGTCCGGCCTGTCAAAGCGACATGGTGATTCGGCGGGGACGCTTCGGCGAGTTCCTCGCTTGCTCAAAGTATCCCGAGTGCAAAACGACGAAGCCCATCTCGCTTGGGGTTGCGTGTCCGCGTGAAGGTTGCGGTGGATTTCTCACGCAGAAGCGTTCAAAGCGCGGAAAAATTTTCTATGGGTGCGCAAACTATGCCAGCAAGAACTGTGAGTTTGTGTTGTGGGACAGGCCGTTGGCCAAACCCTGCCCGCAATGCGCTTCACCCTACATCGTCGAAAAAGTCAGCCGTTCCGGCACGCGCGTGCGCTGTCCGAATCCGGGCTGCGGCTACACGGCCGATGCCAACGATGCGGGTGACGACAATACCGACGGAACGGCTGCGGCAAGTTAGTTCGCGTGGTCTTTCTTAGTCGACGCCAAGGGCTGCATCATTGGTGAGCGTGGTGTTGCCCCGTTTCGTCCTGCGGAATTTTACGGCGCGCAACCCGATGCCGAAAAGCATCGCTGCCAAGAAAAGCAACGTGGACGAGTTGCCTGCACCCGAGGCGACGACGGCCGGTCCAGGACAATAACCCGATAGGGCCCAACCGATGCCAAAGATGAAAGCGCCCGCGACGAGAGGGCGATCAATCGACTTTGCCACGCCCCCGACCGATTCGGCGGCTTGACCGGCACAGGGAACGGCAGGCAAGAACATCCCCTCTCGTCTCGCCCAGGCGGTCGCGGGCAAGTGGATCGCGATGGCGCCGCCCATCACGAAGAGCAGCGAGGGATCCCAGGCGCCGAAGAGATCGAGAAAGCCAATGACTTTATTGGGATTCGTCATACCGGATAGGCCAAGACCAAGGGCGAAGACAAGTCCCGATGTGAAGGCGACTAAATGATTTTTTGCCATCATGCGACTCCGAGCAAACGCAACACAGCAACCGTGGCCACGCCGCTTGCAATGAAGGTCACCGTCGCGATGGTGGATGGCAACGAAAGGCGACTGATGCCGCATACACCGTGTCCGCTCGTGCAACCACCGCCAAGCCGTGTGCCAAAACCAACGAGCACGCCCCCGGCGAGCAAGAGCGGCAACGCGCGAGGCGACGTCACAATGGCGTTCGGCAAGAACAACGTCAAGAGCACGCCGCCCGCAACGAGGCCCCCGAGAAAAGAAGCGCGCCAGCCGAATTGGCCCACCCGAAGTTCATGAATGAAGCCCTCAAGAACGCCGCTTATCCCCGCAGTCTGCCGGATCATCAGCAACAAAATCGAGGCTCCGACCCCAATCAACAATCCGCCGGCAAGCGGTATCAGAAACTGCGACAACGTGGCCATGGGTTGCAAATGTAGATCGGCGAGGGGCGCGGGGCATTCACGGGGCGCGTCACGCTCTCAGCGTGCGCTGCAAAAATCGCGCGGTTTTACGTCTTTGCGGCTATTCTTGGATTGTGCGCGTCCTTTGCCTTGTTGTGTTCTCCGCGCTCGTGGGTTTTGTCGGGTGCGTTGGAACCGCCATGGTCGTTTATCCCGGGGGTACCTGGTTCGACAAGACGACGCCAGGGCATCACTTCTGGTTTAACTTTCTTTGCGATCTGTTGCGCCAGAACGGACTCGACGGCCGACCGAATCCGCTGGGTTCGCGTCTTGCGACCGTGGGCATGTTGTCGCTGGTCATCGCGATCGCCGCCTACTTCTGGATCGCACCGGATGCAATGCCGCGGTGGCCGAACGTTGGCAGAATCGTGCGCATCACCGGGATGTTGGGCGCCGCGGGTCTTGTGTCGGTGGCGCTTTTGCCCTCTGATCGCTTTGGCAAGCTACACACCGTTGCCATTGTGCTTGCAGCCGGTCCCGGAATCATCGCGGTGAGCCTGGCACTGGCCGGTGTTGTTTTTGATCCGCAGGCCCAGGTTTGGCATCGCCTGCTGGGGATTTCGTTGTGGCTGTCGGTCGTCGCGACGGCGGTGCTATTCGTGCTACACACCTTCATGGGTGGCGGTTGGATTCGCGCCTTGCCAACGATGCAACGGTTGTCGACTATCCTGGCGGTGACCTGGATCGCGAACACTGCGTTGATGATCCTGCAGCGCCTAAACAAGGATGTTGTTTAGATTTGTGATCGAGCCGTTGGGATCGTGTGTTTGGTGTGCGGAGGCGTGTCATCCAAACACACGCTACGGCACAAGCGCAATGCTACAAAAGCCACCTGGAATCTTGGACCGCGGATTGCTTAACCTCTAGTACATGAAAGTCTCCGACAATAGACTGTTGCGTTTGATGGCACTCGTCGCAAGTTTGGCTGCTGTGAGCTGTCGTTCTTCGGCAACCGTTTCACGGCGCGATGGGCAGACGTTGTCGGGGCGAATCGAACGAGTGGGTGGCGACCGAATCCGATTGGTTTCGGAAGAAGGCGGCAGTCGGTTGATTCCCCGAGCCGAGATCGCCGACATCGATCACCCTGGAAATGTGGCGGCGGTGACTGGGCTCGGACTGCTGGCATGGACGTCGATGTATTTCGTCTTCCCC
>JAYUPZ010000208.1:0-2004 GCA_043759805.1 Myxococcales bacterium
CCGCGGGGTACGGGATTGGGAGAAATCGCTCGGCAGAAATCTGGAGCGGTAGGCACCGCTCGTCGGCGGTCTGGCCGTGAAGGGGCGGGAAATTTGGCGCGCGAATACCGTGTCAGACCCCGGCGCTACAATGTGTCTGGCTCCCAATGACCTCGGACACTGTCGGCACCATCATCGGCTTCACACTCGTCGTGGGTGCGCTGGCGTTCGCGTCGTTCATGGTCTTGTGCTTGGTTTGCGCTGGGACGCTGGCCGTAGTGATTCCGTTTCGTGTTGCGCTTTGGGCGTTTCGGTTGGTTCGGTCGGAGTTGGATGCGGCGACTGCTGACCCGGTCGTGAACACCGAGTTCCGCCGCACGGGTGGTGCGGCGGAGGGAGAGACTCAGCGGGACCAGAAAACGTGACACTTTCCATCTCACTGGGCCCGTTACCCAATGAACTGATGTTCGGTGCACGCATTCCCCGCTGTTGACAGGTACGCTGTCAGGGTTGCGGGGCGAAAAGAAGCCGTTGGCTGGTGCACTGAGCCATGCCACGCTTTTGACAATTGATCGGACCGCACGGATTTCTGTCCGAATGATCAGTCAATGGTCCCAATTTTGCATCCGACCACGCGGATATGTTCAATTCACCTTCCGAGTGGCAACCGTGTTGAATATCGCGACAAAGACGTCATGGATTGGTCGTCTCGGGATTGGGGCCATGGGTGTCGTTGCCACGGTAATCGTAGCCGTTCCAGCCCAGGCTTCCACGACCACCTGCCCCTTCTCAGTCGCTAACGAAGTGTGTGCGCCAATTGCCGAAGCCTGGCCAGCTGATTCAGCGCCGACCTTCGCGTTGTACTGTTTTTCGTGTTCTCTCGATCCACCCGATGCAGCGCCGCTGCCATGCAGTGAAGTGATTGTAGATCCGTCGCAGTTCTGGCTGGAAGTCGATGGCGTCCGACTACACGGCGGTACCTTCGAGACCACTTCCATCACGTGTCCGGTTCCCTGGCAGGTTGGATCGAAATTCCCAGGGAAAGTGTTTCGTTACACGGGGCCGCTGCGACCCGGCGCGGTTCACAAAGTTCATCACAGTAGGAGTTCGTATCAGTCCAACAAATACGTAGGTTCGTTCACCGTGGCTGCGGAAAAGAAGGATTCTGGTGTCCCTCCCTTGTCGGTTGACCCGTCCAAAAATATTGATGCGTCCCCGAATACCCAGGATCCCTTTACTGACAGTTCGGGGTGCCGGATTGGCGGTGGTCGTTCGTCATCTGCAGCGCCGATGATTTCGTTGTTGATTGGTGTGCTGGCGGTCTACGGCTGGCGTCGCCGCCGATGACTTAGGTAAAAGAGCCCGGTCTTCCAAATGATGAAATTGAGAGAAAATATTCGGTTAAATCTCGACAAGACAAGAAGATGTCTCTCAAACGTCACGTCCTCGTCCGCTGTGACCGTGGCAATAGCGCTTTGGTCCTTTTCGGCTTGTTGCCCTGACGAAACATCCTTGGCATCCGATGCGAGCGTTGCGGGTTTTGACGGCGGGAGCGGTGGGGATGTATTTGATGGAGGGATCGTGGTTCAGGTAAAGGGCTACGTCCGATTGAGGCGAGACAGTTTCTCGATTCAACCTTGTGGTGGTTTGGACCGCTGGTTGCTCGACTACGCTGTAGCGGACGACGTCTTGGTCAACCAGTCCAGGGTCGATAACTGCTCGAGCCCGGGCGTTTGCGACGGTTGGAGCGTCTTTGTTGAGGGGACGGGAACACTCTCGGCTCCGGGTAACTACGGCCCATTCGAGAGAGCAGTGACGTTTTTCAACGTCACCTTTGCAACCTCCACATCGCCGGTCGGCTGCGTAGAATGATTGGGACCAAACGCCTTCGACGTGTGCCTTCAACTATCATGAGCCCCATAGAACGAATTTTCTCCCGATCCGTTGCGTCGGCGTCGTCGATGGCGTCCACGGGGCGGATCAGCAAAGAGGCCTTCGAGGCCAAGACGGAAAGCGGACCGTCCA
>JAYUPZ010000209.1:0-20058 GCA_043759805.1 Myxococcales bacterium
TCCATCCCGATCTCTCGAAGAATCCCGAGGTGATTTCGCGATTCATGACCGAGGCAAAGTCGGTCAACCAAATCGGCAACGAACACATCGTTGATATCAGTGACTTCGGCAACACGTCCGAGGGCGAGTTCTACTTCGTCATGGAGTTTCTCCAGGGTGAATCGCTCGCGGATCGGCTGCGACGCGAGCACCATTTCCCGATGGCGAGGGCCTTGAAAATAGCGGCTCAGGTTGCCGATGCTCTTTTTGCCTCGCACTCGCACGGCATCATCCATCGGGATTTGAAGCCGGAAAATATCTACCTCATCACCCGTGGATCGAGCGACGACTTCGTAAAGGTCCTCGACTTCGGTCTTGCGAAGTTGACCCAGGGTGAAGAAAAAGTATCACACAAGACCCGCACGGGCTCGGTAATGGGGACGCCCTATTACATGTCGCCCGAGCAGTGCGAAGGCAAAGCCAGCGTCGACCATCGCGCCGATGTGTATTCGCTAGGCGTTATTCTGTTCGAGATGATGACCGGCAAGGTGCCCTTCGGTGGTGAAGGCTACGGAGAAATCATCGTCAAGCACATTACCCAGGCGCCCCCTTCCGCCCGCGCCATCAACCCCGAGATCTCCGCCGATTGCGAAAGCATTCTGTATCACGCACTCGCCAAGCCTGTCGACGAGCGGTTTCAGGATATGGCGATCTTTCGCACGGCGATGTTGGATCCAGCCTCGTTTGCAGCGGGCGCACCCGCATTGACGCCGGCACCGTTGCCTTACGTTGACGGCCGTGGAACCAGCACCGCGACGGTGTTTGGTGGGGTGTCGAAAAACATGCCCACGACTTTTGGCCAGGGCACAGGCGAACTGGAAGAGGGCGACGAATTCGAGCAGCCAAAATCCCGGAAGGGCCTAATTTTCGGTGTGATAGGTGCTGTCGCGGTGGCAGCGATCGCCAGTGTGCTCGTCATGGGAGGAGGAGATCCCCCTTCCGTCGAGAAGCCGGTGGAGACAGTTGCAGCTGAACCCGAACCTGCAGTCCCGGCGTTACCGGAAACAGTGCTAATCACTTTCCGCTCTTCGCCCGGAGCCGCAACGGTAACACTTAAAGAGACTGGCGAAGTCATCGGTGTCACGCCTTTTGAGAAGGCGATTAAGTACGGAAAAGTGGCAACGGAGTTTGTCTTCTCCCTGCCCGGCCACTCACCGAAGGTGATGCAGGCGGTTCCAGAGATGGCCAATACACTGGATGCCTCCTTCAACACCACGGCTCCAACTCCCGCCGATCCCGAAAAACCTCGCGGTTCGACGAAGCCGACGAAGACCTCGACAAAGCCGGGCAAACCCGACAGGAACGTCAAGGTAGAGCCACCGCAGGCGACAGAGCCCCCTCCAAAGAAGCCCAAAAGACCGAACATTCTCGATGAGGATGCGGTCCTTGAGCCCAGCTTTGAATAGTCCAACACCGCTTGCGGATTTGACATAGGCCTTTCCTCTCCGTAGGGTCACCGCAAACGCGATCCGGCGCACCGGGTTGCAACCATGGACTTCTCGCTGGAAGTCCCCACCATGTCATCCCAATCGACCGCGACGCCGACTGAACCGGACTATAGGAAGTACCGACGCTTTATGGCGGTTTTGACGCTTTCGTTGATTGGGACGTCGGTAATCTGGGTCCTTGTATCGGTCGGACTCACCATCTCGCATCGAGCCTCCTTGACTCCACCCGGCGACGGAACAAGTCCTTCCGGTGGGTCGGTTGATTTGTCCGCTTGCCTTGATGAATTGGCAGCTCACGCGGGCGCCCTCGAACGACACCTCGAAAATTTTCACCACTTGCTAGGCAGCTACCATCCGGACGATGCGCAAAAGTGGGCGGAGGAAGGCCTGCTGTGGCGGCTTGCCTGGTCCGATTTGGCCGCACGTTGTCAGTTCTCGGCATTGGGGGCGTCCGGGTCCAAGGCGCACGAGCGCATGGCCACGGCACACGCAAGCCTCGGTGATATTCAAGCGCGTGTGACCGCCGAGCTGAAACGCTTCGGAAGAGACCACGCAAACCGTCTTCAACAAATTCGATCGCAACTTGAGAAAATCGACATTAGCCCCGCTCCGTGAAAGACCCCAAATGAATACGAGTGATACGAATACCCTTTTGCCTGAAAACACGGTGCCTCCCGAAGTGGTCCCGGCCGGTCCCGACATGGGCACCTTTGCCGACCTCGGACTTTCGGCGCCGATTCTGCAGGCGGTGACCGAGATGGGGTTCACTTCGCCCATGCCGGTGCAAAAGGAATCCATCCCCCTCATCCTGGCTGGCAAGGATATGATGGTGCAATCTCGAACGGGTTCCGGTAAGACCGCTGCGTTTGGTATTCCGATTGTAGATCGCGTCGTCGATTCGAACGCGAAACACGTACAGGCGATCATTCTTTTGCCGACCCGCGAGCTTGCTCTTCAAGTGGCAGCCGAGCTTGCAAAGATTTCGGTTCACAAGACGACCACCGTTGCGCCAATTTACGGCGGAGCACCCATGGGCCGTCAGATCGAGCAGCTGAAGGCGGGGGCACAGGTTGTTTGTGGTACACCCGGTCGAATCCTCGATCACATCCGTCGCGGCACCCTGGATCTTAGCAAGGTGCGCTGTGCCGTTCTTGATGAGTGTGACGAAATGCTGTCGATGGGCTTCCAGGAAGACATCGAGGCGATCCTTGAGCACACGCCCGAAACGCGACAAACCTTGCTGTATTCGGCGACGCTTCCCGAAGGCATTCAGAGACTTGCCCGACGGTTTCTGCGCGATCCGGAGCGTCTCAAACTTTCGGCGGATTTTGTTGGCGTCGCCTCGATCAAGCATTTGTACTACTCGGTATCCGGGGGAAACCGGGATGCCGATCTCGCAAGTGTGTTGGCGTTCGAGAATCCAGATCGTGCAATCGTCTTTTGCAACACGCGCGACGAGACAGGTCGAGTGGCCAACTTCCTGAAGGGACGCGGTCTACAAGCCGAGGCGATTTCGAGTGATCTGTCGCAGTCTGATCGCGAAAAGGTCATGGGGATGATGCGGGCGGGTGAGCTGCAATACCTTGTGGCGACGGACGTCGCGGCGCGCGGCATCGATCTGGATCGTATCTCTCACGTGGTGAACTACACCTTTCCGGATTCGGCAGAGGTTTATATTCACCGAACCGGTCGAACCGGACGTGCTGGCAAACACGGTATCGCTGTGTCGCTCATCGGGCCGTCCGAGATCGGTGCATTTTACTATCTAAAGCTGCTCTACAAGATCAAGCCCGAGGAACGGTCATTGCCGTCGCCCGTCGAAATTCAATCGCGCCGCGAGGGAGTACAAATCGTCGATCTGCGACGCAGATTCGCAAAAGAGCCGGGTCAGTCGTGGCGTAGCCTTGCTCGACGGGTTTTGTCAGCCCTCGACGGCGAACGGATTGTTGCGGCTCTGTTGGCCGAAACGCTCTCGGCGGCAAAAATCGCACGACCCAGTTCTGAAGTCCGTGATACGGAATCGTCGGTACCGAGTCGCGAGCATAGGCCATCCCTCGACAGGGTTGATCGCGGCCGTGATCGTCCTTCGTTTGGGCGGGATCGCCAGGAACGCCCACGTCCAGAACCCGCCGAGCGCGCGCAACGGACAGAGCGCACCGAGCTTTCAGAACGTCGACCGGATGCGGTTGAGCGCCCTGAGGCGCCCGCACAGTTGGCCCGGGCTGAACGACCCGAGCGGACCACCGAACGACCTGCGCGTACGGAACGACCTGAGCGTACGGAACGACCTGAACGTACGGAACGACCTGAGCGTACGGAACGACCTGCGCGTACGGAACGACCTGAGCGTACGGAACGACCTGCGGGTGTCGATGGACCTGCGCGTGTCGATGGACCTGCGCGGACGGATCGGCCTGAGCGTAGCAGCTGGCGGGATCGCGAAGCTGCACGAACCCGGGATCTCGGCGAAGCGCGTCCGGTGTTGGAGCCGCGTTCCACCGTTCCGTCCACCACCCGGGGGGAATCGTATGACAATGTTTGGTCGGATGGCAATGAGAGTCCTTCTCGCGAGACGCCTGCCCGCGTTGAACCTCCGCGACAGTCTCCCCGTCGCGAAGCCCCCCGTGGTGAGGTGCCGTACAGGGACGCCCCGCGCGGTGAAGCGTCGCACACCGAGCCGAGACGATCTGAACCAGCCGAGGGACAGGCCCGTCTCTATCTGAATCTGGGTCGCAAGGACCGCTCTACCCCGGATGAGGTTGCACAGCTGGCTGCATCGGTCGGCATTACCGTTCCGTTGCACGACATTGACGTGATGAACACGCACACCTACCTCAACGTGGACGAGGCCGAGTCCGATCGACTGGTCGAAGCGATGAACGGTCGCGATCGCCAGGGCCGGACACTAATCTGTGAACGCGCGAAACCGCGCGGACGATAGACGCGTGCTACTGACCCGGGAACCCTTTGAGCTCGGGAGCAACCTTGGTCAGTGGCGGCACCTTGGCGGATACGGGCTCCGACTCATCGAGTTCGATCTTTTTATACCGTGTCGACTTGTCGTGTCTTCGACTTGAGTGATGTGTTGGGGCGGGTTCGACTACGGTTGTCGTTGAAGTTGGTTCGATAGGTGGTACCGGAGTTTTTGCGACGGGCGCCAGGTCCGTTTGTGGCTCACCTGGAGGCTTGGCGGTTACCTCCAACGGAGTTGCAGACGGGCGCACAGTGACGTCATCTTTTGCACCACCAAAGACCAGGGCTGCGACCGCGATCGCGCCGCCGACGAGCAACCCGCCGACGATTAGAATACCGGTGTTGCTTTTGGTCTTCGGACGTCGAGACAGGTCAGCGTCTTCGAATTCCGAGCCTTCGTGGAGCTGGCCAGGACCAACGGTGACCATCGCGGTGTTAGAAACGCGCGGCGTTGTGGCGATGATAGGCATCGCATCCCCGCCACCCATTTGTCGGGTCTCCGCGCCTCTCACAATGGGTTTGGGTTGTTCGGGCGCCGCCGATGAAACCGAACCCACAGCATCAACAGGCACAGCTTCGAGCTGTGCCAACAGTTCGTCCATGTCCTTCCAGCGCTCGTCGCGATTCTTTCGCAACGCCTTCATAACGATGGCGTCGAGTGCTGGCGAGATTCCGAGGTCGGGTCTTTTCTTGCTTGGCCTGATTGGCTCTTCAAGCAAATGCTTGGTGAGCATCGCCATGAAGCTGTCCGCCTGGAAAGGCGCTTGTCCCGCCATCATGTGATACAGAACGCAACCGACGGCATATAAATCTGCGCGCAGATCGCAGACTTTGCCTTCGGCTTGCTCTGGCGCCATGTATTCGGGCGTTCCGAAAATCATGCCGGTTTGAGTCAACTTCGGAGCATCGTCACCGAGGCCCTGGACCTTCGCGATACCGAAGTCGAGCAACTTCACGAAGTCGTTGGTGCCACCCTTCGCTATGAGGAAGACGTTTTCCGGCTTCATGTCGCGGTGGATGATGCCCTTGTTATGGGCTGCACGAAGAGCCTTGCAAATTTGAACAATGATCGGTTTGGTTCGGCTCCAGGGCATCGCACCGTCGCGCAGCGCATGGCCTAGATCGTGCCCAGGCAAGTACTCCATGGCGAAGTACACAAGTCCCTCGGGCGACTGGCCAAAGTCGGAGATGTCGATGACGTTCTCGTGTCCGATGCGCGATGCACTTTTGGCTTCTTGAAGAAACCGCTGCGTCAGATCCGATTTTCGCGACAACTCGGGCGCGAGAACTTTGAGCGCTACTTTCTTCTCGATGAAGACGTGCTCTGCAAGATAGACCGCACCCATTCCACCTTCGCCCAGCTTCTTGTGGATGCGATAGCGCTCCGACAGGACGGTCCCTACGAGGGGATCATCTGTATTCGGGGGCTGCAGCTCTCCAACGGCCATCGAGGTGATACTTTATCACGGCTTGGCACCTCGCGGCACAAATCGCATGTGTCCCGTCCCCGTTCAGGATACCGAGTCCAGCGCCCGCACCAGCATCTCGTATTCGAGGCTCAAGGCGAAGGTGATGAGGTCCGCCGCAACCGCGTCTTTGCGCAGTGCGTCCGCGTCGAGCCCGTCCACTCGTAGGTCGGACTCGGAGGCCGACGGAACCGCAGCATTGGGGGTCGGTTGCCGCGCCTGCGAGCCAATCAACACACGAAGAGCAATCCCGAGATCGCCACAGCTGAGCAGCCCTGCCCTCGCCCCTGTGGCCAGCGCTTCGACTCGCAATGCAGCGGGATCAAAAACCCCTGCAATTTCGGTGATAAAGGGCGACAGTTCGGCTCGAAGCGATCGGGAAAACGCGCGGCCAATCTTGGTTTGGAAGCGCGCCACAAGGGTTGGCTCGACTCCGAGCGTGACGTATCCGGGATTGAACTCGCGAATGATGGCGCCAAGCAATGCGGCGCCCTCATCGTTGCGACCGACTGCCAACAAGTCGAGGTGGGTCGACGCCAGGCGCAGCGTCATTCCAGCCGCGAAGCGCAAAGCGATCTCACCTGCATCCACCCAGGCCTGTCCAATGATGATCACGGGCGGATCTCCCGGCTCAATTGCCATCGCTTTGGGTTGTTCGGAGCTGACATAGAGCTCGAAGCCCTTTTGATTCAGATCCACGGCGAGTGGGTCAAAGATGGTGCGCGGCCCTCTTCCGGCAGGCACCCTCTGGGCCCGTCCGATTGCAAACGGTCGCAAATCCGGTTTGCGCAATGAGGCGATTTCCGGGCCACAACGGCGCATCACATGGCGTAAGCCGAGGATGTGCGCTCCGGGATTCGTCAACTCATCGAGTTCGCTGTTGGCAAGAGAACTTAAACGCCTTCCCTTTTTCGGCGCCTGCGCCCACTTGGAGATCTCATTGCGCTCAAGGGCGTCGGACGAGAGGGTTACGAGTAACTGCGCCATTGCCGTTGATCCCGCGGCTCGTTTGCGCCACCTTAACAAAGGTACCACCGTTCGCAATGTATCGACGGATGCCGGATCGCGCCCCAGATCCTCGCGTACGAGAGCTAGAGTCGTGTCGAGGAGGACCTGCCTTGATTGTGTATCACGATGGCGTTCGTAAAATCGTGCGAGCTCGCCTACCGCTTGCAGACTTCGTCGTGCTTCGCTTACAGCCTGTCCCAACAAACTCGCGGCGCGTCGCAAATCTCCGTCTTTCTCGAACAAGCTGGCAAGCTGAACGATAAGCGTAGTCCGACGGTTTTGATCGGATTCGAGTGAGATGGCTTTCTCGGTTACCTCGACGGCACGTTTTGAGTCATTTTGCTTTGCGTACAAGAGAGACAGCGCCGAGAGCGCTTCGACATTTTCGGGATCTAGCGTGAGGACACGGGCATAAGCCGCCACGGCTTGCTTCGTATCATTGAGGCGGCGGTGAAAAACGCGACCCAATCTGCGCAAAACTTTTTTCGCAGTTTCCGGATCGGGATCGAGGCCAATGAGGCGCAGATAGAGCTCGGCCGCAATCGCGAATGCACCATCTTCAAACTCCAGATCGCCCATCCGGTGTAGCGCCGCAGGATGTTTGGGTTGTTCGGTCAAAAGGACACGCAGCGCTTCTCTGGATTCTGTCTTCAAACCCAGTTCCAGCAGAATGTCGACACGTCTCAGGTGCATGGATGCTCGAGCGACCGGATCCTGGGTGTGGGTCGCCTGTTGTTGCATCAGTGCCGCAACCTCCACCAGGTCATTGCGCCTTGATAACCCACTCGCAAGCATTCGATAGGCCCCGAGGTGACCGGGAACTGCAACGAGGGTTTCGCGCAGCAGTTCTTCAGTCAGGGGTTCGTTGCCGTCACCGAGGAGAATGGCTGCGGCGAAGCAATGCATCGCACGCAGCGGCATCGCTGTAAATCGTTGGGCTGCCGCACGAAGCGCAACTACCGTCGGTTCTTGTTGGCGAAGTTTGTGGTGCAAAATTGCAAGTTGACTGTGAGTCCACGGGTTCGCGTCATCGAGTGCCGCTGCCGTTTGCAGCATTCGGATGGCTTCTGCAAAATTGCCCTGAGTACGGGCCTGTCGCGCGCATTCGAACAAGATCGCACCATTGAATTTGGGATCGATTGAGCCCCGTTCTGCACAAATCCTCGACCAGTCGTTGGCGATTCCGTCGACCCTAAAATTCGGTATCAGGCCAGCCATTATCGCAAGCGATGGGTGTTGCTCAGCACGTTGCTCCCGATACGTTTCGGCGAAGGCTTCGCTTTGACCTCCCGCTGGTGACTCGCTTGCGCGCCACATTGTGATGAGGTGGCCGTCGATCGAAAAAGGGGTTTTTTCGGTTGCGGCGAGTATGGGGAGTTCTAATTTGAGCCTTCGGTTGTCCGCTGCCAACGAAAGGGATTGAATTGCGATGCCCGGATTGTCGACGGCGTATTCTGCAGCCTGTTGTGCCAGCGAAGAAGCGCCATCGCGATCGCCACGCAAAACGCGGAGTGCGGTTGCCCGCTCGATAATCGCCGGTATCGCGTCTTGCTTGCGCCCTGACCCGACTCTGGCTTCAATTTCGTCGCGCAACGATGCGTCCAACAAGTCGAAATCATCGCAAGTCCAGAGCAAGGCATGGTGTGTACTTTCGACATCCAGTCGAAGGGGTCCAAGCGAAAGTTCCCGCAAGATCGCGTCGGCGTCGCTGGTGCGTCTCACCCCGAACAGCGTTTCCGATCGAAGGAACGCCAGCGCAGAAGCTTGCGGTATGCCGGCTGCCTCCGCTTCGAGACGTTGCAAGATCGTGATGCGACTTTCCGGGTCTTGTACGAGCGAAAGAATTCGTCGCACAACTGCAATCAGCAAAGGCGTCGCCTTCTGGTGCCAGCGGGGTTGCAAAAATCGTAACGCACCCTCAACGTCGCCGGTGGCGATCATCCAGAATACGGATTCGACCACTCGTGTGGTACAAATTCGAGTCGGCATCGCCGCGGACCGAAGCCGCGCGGCGAACCGCTGTTTGCGATCGCCTGGATCAACTAGCGTCAAGGCCAGTGTCCGTGGGTGATCGAGCACGTTGCCGACCCAGTAAGACAACGTCGGCGCAATGGCTTGCGTGGCGGCTGCGGTCGGTCGTTCAGACAACCTGGCAAGCTCTCCTCGATCACGACACGCCTCAGCCAGTTCGTTGGCGCCGACCGCGGATAACATTTCTGCCCCCTGTGCGAGAAACGAACGCGCAGCAGTGACATCACGATTGTGCAGTGCCCACCATGCGAAATCGATAAATAGTCCCTCTCCCATTCCACGAGCGGACTGCGATGCGGGGTTGTGTTTCGCGCCGGCATGTTCAATCGCTGCGTTGGCCGCACGGGTGAAAGCGTCCGCATTGCCTTGCAACAGTGCCGACTCGGCGAGTGCCAGCTGGACCACGGAGCGCCGCGCGGCGTCGCCTGCACCCCATAAACGCAAGGCATCTTCCTGATTGGGTCCGATTTTTGCCCCGAGCGGTTCCGCGACGAGAGCGAGAAAAGTCGCGTCTGGACAGGCTTCCAAACCACGGCGAACGGCTGCGACGGCGACATCTGGTCGTCCCATTGCGGTCAAGCACTCGCTGGCGGCTGCAGCGAGCATTGCAATCTCGGAACCGTCGACGGCAGTACCCGCCAATGCCGCATTGAGCGCCGCCGCGGGATCGGCGGCTTCATTGAGCCATCCTGACATCAGGACCATTCGATCCTCAAACGGTAATTCCGACGGAGGCGCACCCGCAGCGGCGATGCCGGCAAGTCTGGCCGCACCCACACTGTCGGATTGGCGATCACAAACACGCCCGATGAAACGCAACACACTTCCGCGCAATTCGCGGGCAGTCAGACCTGTGACAGCCCTTACTGCTCCCACCGACGGCGACCCGCCAACTGCGAGTTCGCCATCTCCCGCTCGCCCTATCATGAAATCCAAAGCAACGAGCAGTCCTGCCGCAAGGTTTCCGTCGTCCATGGCGAGGGCGTCTGCCCTTGCCGACGCCGCGTGGGAGATTGCACCTCGCAACGCATGGGCGAGCGATGCGGTTGTGGCGAGCGCCGCGCCGGGTCGACCACCGAGTTGATGCGAAGCTGCCTCGAATCCCTCGGCGGCTACGTCCATCCTCCCCTGCGCCAGTGCGGCCAAGGCAGTGTCGATCCGTTCGACCACGTCGTTCGGACCGGTCATCGTCAAACGAGGACCCGATACCGACATTCCGAGTGCCGTTTCAAGTTCAATCGCAATACGTCGGTATTCCGCAGCGTCCACACCTGCCGCAGCAAGCTGTCGGACGAAACGAAGACATTGCTCGAATCGGTACCGAGCGCGACGCGGGTCGGACGTCATCCCCTCTCCGGCCGCGCCCCTCAGTGTCTGCAACCCAAGTCGGACAATCGGAAGATACGGCGACACACCGGGCGAAGTGGGTCGGAGGGCCGCTTCGAGTAGTGATCCGGCGCGCGCGTCGCGAACCTGTCGGCTGATGATGGCAGCCTCGAACGCGTTCCTTAAAAGTTCCGCGCTGTCTTCGGCATCCGCTGGGGGTTCGGCCAGAAATAGTGCGAGCCACGCGTCGAGTTCCGGCGAGTCCGTTCGTACACGTGACTCGGAAGGTAATGCGACTTCTGCAGAAAGTGCCCGATCAAGCGCATCACCTATCTCGACAAGCAGGTCGCCATCGTTGCGAGCAGGCACGACTCGACCCGTTGGCGCCGGTGGTTTTGTTGGCGGCGAATCAAAATCCAGAACGCCTTTTGCGTTGTCGCCTCGATTGGTAGGCCACGTCGGTGCGATAGCACCAAGCAACGTGTCATACGCCAACGCCAGTGCAGATCCGTCAACGCCCGTTTCAACCTTGGCTGCGGCAAGCGTATCGACACCGCTTTCCCATAGATCCAGTTGGGTTAGCCACTCGCGTGTGTCGTCGCCCGGATTCATCTCGACTGACGGCGATGAGGCTGACACATCGGGAGGACGGCGCTGGCTCATGGCGCTCCTCGTCGTCTGGCGGAGTCAAATGCATGGATGACCAGTTCGCGCACGTGCGGGAAATCCAGGATCGAATCAAGGGATGGCGACCGGTTTCCGCCCGTCTGGGTGCGCGCCAATTCAACGGCGGAGGTACCAAGATCGCCGCAGGCAATCTGAGCGACAACACGCGCGATTTGCGCGACTGTGGCAACAGCGACCGCTGCTTGCCGGGGCGAAACGTTGACGATCGTACGGGATTTCTGTTCATCGAGTCCCCGGTTGGGTTTAACGATTCTCTTCTTGAGATCGTTCAAAATACTGCGCGGGATCTCGATGGATACTGGCAAGTCGGCAATGCGCGCACGGGCGGCGAGTCCGAGGATGAGATCGTCGGATTCCAGCACATCCGGAAGGCCGAATCGAAGCGCGATGAGCGCCTGCATCACCCAAAAGCGGTTGGCAGGTGTCGCAGGGAGAATGGATGTAGGCACCCAAAGAGCCGGGGCCGGTATGAAGTCTCCACGCAGCCGGTCGGTGTCGTTCGCACAAGCATGAATGATGATGTCGTAAAGACCGACCGTACCGGCCAACTCGCGTATCCACGCGACCCGCACGTCATCCGTGGCAAAAACGTTGGCGTGTTTTGTCGCCTGTTTACGTTTCGATCCCAAAACCGAACTGGCAATTGCCTGTCCGTCCCGAATCAAAACCGAAAGCAGGTTTCGCGTCTCGGAATCGACGAGACCCGCGAAGGCAATGAGTTCTGGCTCTCCGAACGCATCCAGGGTTGGTGGTACGGAAACCTGGGGAGGCGACCCACTGAACAATGCAGAAAGTTGGCTTGCAGCTGTCGCACGTTTGATGTTGCCACGCAATCGCGACAGCATCGCGGTCCTGTCGAGCAATTCGGGGGTGCTGGCTTCGGTTTCAAAATCCAGCCAGTCTGTCGCAATTGCGTTGTTTTTCTCGAAAAGAGCCGCTGCGAGCCACGGCGCGAACCTGGCAAGCAGCGACCTTTCGATGCGGTCGATTAACGCGCGGTCGTCCTTTTCAAGAACAAACGCAGTGCCGAGTCGCGTTGCGGTGTGTCCGAGCCATTCACCGGCATCTCCCATCGGATCGACTTCAAGCGCACGAAGGGCGAACCCAATGGCGCGATTCGGATTCTTGTCAACGTCCTGGCTTGTGTTGGCAAGACCCAGCAAGAGCGTGGTCCTGTCCCTGATCGACAGCGATCCCAGACCGGTCTCTGACAGCGCGGCTTCAAGCGTTCGTATTGCATTCTCCCGTTCTGGATGACGACTCACCGTTTCGAGAAGCCGTTTCAATGCCAGTTCGTGCCCGGGGTGGTTTCGCAACACGGAGAGCAGAACCAAGGTTGCATCCGACCATCGTTCCTGCAAAAACAACGCCTGAGAAATGCGGCATTCAAGCGCTGCCTGTTCGATCGGACTCGTGGCGTTCGTACCTTTGACAATCCGCACGACGTTCTCAAGAAACTTTTGAGCAGCAGCACCGTTGCCGTCAAGCAAAGCGAGTTCACCGAGCTTTAAAAGGGCGGTTGTACAATCGGGCGCTAGCTCGAGAGCGTTCTTGAGATCCGAAACCGCCCCCTGAGGGTTATTCAAGTGATCGCTGCGCAGCGTCGCGCGTTCAAGATAGTTTGCAAGCAACGCGGTACGAGCTTCGGGACCTGCAACGGCAAGTTGCGAAATTTCGTCGCCGAGATGGAGCTCAAACGCAGTTGCGTCGCCGCTGATTTGCGTGCGTTTGCGCAGTACAGAACCCATTGCGAGTCGTATGCGGACGTCACCCGGAGATTCGGCCAACACCATCGCGAAGGTCGATGCGGCTTTTTTGTCCTCACCAGCGGACTCAAAGAGTTCGGCGGCTCGAGTAAGCGTCTTGTGGCGGCTTGCTGGCGTTTTCAATCGCTCTGCAAGTCGGAAAAGCGATCGCGCCGCAACCGCAGGCAGTCCGAGTTGCTCGCTGGTTCGCGCGAGTCCGGAAAGTGCCGATAGCGATCGCGGTTCGTGAACAAGCGCCATGCGATACGCGTCGGTCGCAAGCAATCGATTTCCGTGGGCTTCGGCGTCAAGTCCGTATTCCAGTGCCAGTGCATACGCGAGTTGGCGATCACCACTGGTTTCGGAGAACGCCAGCCGCCGCAAGCGTGACCGAAAAGCCGATTGCGCTTGCCGTCCACCAAGTTCCAGGAGATCCGACGCCAGAAGCTCCCCCTGCGCGCCGTCGAGTGCCATGTCTCGTTCGACGGCCGTCGTGTCCAGGATCACTTTGAGCAAGTTCAAGCGCCATGCCACAAACGGCGGAGTGACCGCGGCTTGTGCCGTGTTGCGTTCGATCAACGCCGCCAGGGCGCGGAAACGGGCGTGCAGACGTTCTTTCAGCCCGGCATCGGGTTTCGTGGCACAGCGTAGAAGTCGCAACCATTCAAGCCCAGCCTCACGTCCAGAGGCGCCGGATTCGGCGTCGTCGATGACGACCTCAATCGTTTCGGAACCGTTGTCCACGGCATCTTCCGGTTGACCGCTTAACAATCGGATAATGCGAGCTAGATCGTTCAAATTCTTGCCGGCCAAACCTTCTTGAACCGCAGCCATTCCATCAATGGCCTCGGCAAGCGCGACCGGGTCGGTCCGGTTCGTTGGCAATCCGTCGCCCATCGCAAGTCGAGCGCGTCCAAGCTCGGAGGAAACTCGCTGCGAAGGTGTCTCCGCAAGTGCAGCCGCTCCGGCAAACGCAGCACGAGCCTCCGCTCGATTGCCTGCACGCTCCAGTGCTTCACCGAGAGCGAGGGCGCGGCGCGAGGCCGGTCCATCTTTTTTGTTACGAGTTTCAATGCTACCGCACGCAAGGCGATGGGCGCGTGCAGATCCTTCTCGGCGGGCAATATCGAGCATCCATGCCGACGCCGCGCGATCGCCTGCGAGAGCGAGCGGCTCCAAAATTTGGAGCGAAGCCATCGCATTCCCGTGCGACAGCGCTGTGAAGGCGATGCGAAACCGCAATGCGCGCGAACGGTCCACTGACTTTTCCACTTCGACCGCGGCCAACTCGCTTTGCAACGCCCGGAGTTTTTCTCCCGGCGTGGTTCGGGGAGACGTCTCGATCAATGCAGCGGCTCCACCACCCGGATCCAGTCGCAATGCCCTTTCGAGCAGGATTCGTTCGCGATCAAACTCACCCATCCGACGACACAGGCGTGCTCCGACGAGATCCAGTGCCGCACGAACTGAGGGCTGTGGAACGCGATCATGGAGCGCTTGCAACGCCGCAACAGCCGTCTCGAAAGCTTCACGATCGTGCCCCGAGGCGCGCACCGCGACTTCGATCAGTCGAAACAGTGAACCCGCGTTCACATCGAGTCGAGCCAATCGTTGTGCCGAAAGCAACGCCGCACCCGCATCGTGTAACACATCGCGGTTGATGGTGAGCAACCCCGAACCGACGGCACGGGTGTAGTTGGGATCACTTGACTGAGCCATCTCAACCGACAGGTACTCAACGAGATCATCCCAGCGCGCCTGTCCCAACAGAACCGAAAGTAGACCCTCGGAGGCAGGGCGAAAATCCTTCTGAACCGCAAGTGCTGCCCGATAGCAACGCTCGGCGGCTGCTGGCTTGCCCAGCGCTGTTTCGTAAAGCGTTCCTGCTCTCACCCAAAAATGGGCAGCTTCTTCCGTCGAGCGGCCAAGTAGCTCCTTCTCGCGGCGACGGGCTTCGTTCTCGAACGCATCTGCTATTCCGCCTGAATCCTCCAGGTCGACGAAAATCTGGAGTTTCTGCAAAAACGCCAGGAATGCCAGGGGATCGTCGGCGGCAACGGCATTGATTTCCGCCATCGCCTCACCATTGGCACCGTTGCGTCTTGCGGTTTGCGATCGAATAAGTGCAAGCTCGGTGGGTTCGGCAGAAAATAGCGCTCTGGAATGTTCCTCGGTAAGCAAGATCTCCGCGCCGGCGTGGGCCAACTCTCTGAGATCTTCGCGCAGCAAAGGGTGTTGGCCAACGAGCTTTTGAGCTCGCAACAATGCTGCTGCCGCTGCGTCCTTTTGATCAAGCAAGCGCAATAGCCGTGCTTTTTCTCGTAGTATCGCGACGCGGGTTGCGAGATCTGCCGCCGTTGGTTGCGTTGACGCCACGGGTTGCCGCTCATCAAGCGCGTCCAATACACGCAATCGACGGGCCACGTCTCCGTCCATGGTGAACGACCGGCGCGACATTCGATCAATGGCCGCCTCCAATGAACGGGCGTCGTCGAGATTGATGTCGGGTTCGTTCAGGGTCGCAAGCATTCGCGACAACACCTGATCGACGATTTCCCTTTCTTGCAGAGGAATCCGCCATCCGAGCGACATCATCCAGGCGACTTTCGTTGGCCCCTGACTTTGTTCTGCCAGCGCTAGATGCGCGCGCAGTACGGATGGGGGAGCGAGAGGTCTCTCGGTCGTCGTTGGAAACAGCAGGAGGGACAGCGCTGTTGCGGGAAGGTTCGGCGCCAATTCGAACGCGGTCCCAAGCGTGTCCCTGGCGGTTTCCACATCATCAAGCCGTTCGAGTTCAACCCATGCGAGCTCGGTCAGAACCGCCGCACGATCGGAGTCGTCGCCGAAGCGGGCGACACGAAATTCGTGGCGCAGCAACTCTGCCAGTTCTTGCCACTGGCCCTTGTGTCGCGCGAGATCGCGAAGTGCCCAAATGGCGGGACGGAACGACGGGTCCGCGGTCAGTCCTCGCCGACAGCACTCGACGAACCCGTTCTCGTCACCGAGGCTGCGCGCAACAAGACCAGCATTGAAAAAAGCCTGGGCTGCACGGTCGGGCGAGCTGGCCTCGAGTGCGACCGCGGCCGAAACGAGCGCCGACGGATCGGACGACAACCGTTCGATGTCCGCAATAGAATCGGTGGGCTCGTGCAGAGGCACGCTGCGCAGTATACTCACGCACCAACCCCTGTAAGCACGCTTTGGCCAACCTTCTCGTCAACATCGATCTGCGCGCCGGCGTGCCGACAACTTCGTCAATTTTTACCTTGCAAGCCGCCCGTTCTGTCGCGACGGAATTCGGCGCAACGGTGGTTTCGATCGTCAACACGGGACCGCTTGCCTTGCCGGACCTTGAGCGACTCGCACGAATCCTGGGTGAATCGGGTGCGGATAGGGTTCTTGTTTGTTCCAACCCCGTGTTTTCAAGGCCTCCCTTGTGGAGCGACCAGGGACGAATGTTTCGGCTCGTGACCGAAACCTTGCGACCGCGTTTGTTCTTTCTGCCCGCAGGAACAGTCTCAGCTCAGCTTGGGCCACCTCTGGCTGCGCTCCTCGGCGCAACCCTGATCCCGCACGCGAGTTGCGAAATTGCCTATCCCAAAGACGGTGAGCCGCAATTGCGCTTTGTGCGGCGCACCCCGCGTTGGGACGGCATCGAATCCACGGACGCCCTCGCCACGGTGCGACCCATCGTCGCCATTCTGAAAGCGGGGCGTCCGAATCCGGTTTCGCCCGGCACAATCGAAGCCGAGTTGGAGTTGTTGCCGCTTTCTGCCTCAACAGAGCCTGAGATTAACGTGCTGTCATCACGGGAAGATGCCTTCGACGCCGCGCTTGGGGCTCAGACTCTATTCTTGCTAACAACGGATACAGAGACGTCTCAAATCAAGGCGATGGGGCCAATGCCCGAGGGAATGGCGATCATTCGCAACACGCCAGAGATGCCCGCGAGCAATCTGGACGTTGCTTGTCCGGAAAAGCTTTTCGTCTTGTCAGAGCATTCCTTGCCCAATCCTCCACCGGTTGTGGTGGCGGCCCGAGGAAACATTGCCCTGTGTGGTCCTCGAAAACCGCCGGGTACGCGCTTCCCCGGGGTATTCCTTCGCAGCGATCTCTCCGCGCCGGAAAAACTTATTCAGGATCTGGCAGCGGGTGCGATCGAGGATTCCGAACAATGAACGTTGTTGTTTGCGTCGAGTCGGGTTCGCTCTCGCGTGCTACGGAAGCGGCGCTTGAACTGGCGGGTGGACTAGGAGGCCCCACCGAAATCCTCGCCTTGTGTGCGACAGATGGGCCCGAACCGGAACTTCGGCTGACGAGGCAAATGCGCCTTTCCCGCCTCGTGGTCGTACGAGAATCCCAACTGGGGACCTGCGATCCGTTCGTGGTGGGTCAGTTGCTCGCTTGTGCGGCAAGTCACCTGCATGCCTCAATGGTCGTTCTCGGCAGCCGCTCTGACGCGTACGGTTCGGGAATGACGGGCGCCGTTGTTGCCAAATTTCTGGGATGGCCTGTGGTGTCACGCGTGGAATCCATGGGTCTCGACGCAGCGTGGCCGACAGCGATCATCTCGGATGTGCGTACCGGCGGGCGATATGCTCGCATCCAAGTCCCGCTGCCAAACGTCCTGACGACTGCACCACGGGCGCCGGGTGGAGGGCGTCGCCGAATCGGAACACTTGTGGCACCGCCCGCGACTGAACATTTGGCAATCGAAACACTCGGCATCAGTCAAGAGCTCATGCATTCGATTCGCAACCCCAGTACCCAGATTGAATCGTTCGCCGACAAAGTGATCACGGCTGTTTCAGCGGCCGACTTGATGGAAAAACTAAAGAGGATCCCGTCACCTTGAAGCCCATGTCTCTTTTAGCCGCTCCCTTCGTGCTCCTGACTGTAATGTGTTTGACTGGCGCGCCTACCGCATGGGCCGACGCACCAAAGGTCAACGACAAAGATCTGCAGCTCACTTTGATCGCTGCGGCTCCGGACATCGTCACGCCAATCGGAATGGCGGTAGATGCGCGAGGCAACCTGTTTGCGCTCGAGAGCAACACCCACTTTCCGCCCAAAGACTACGAGGGTCTCAAATCTGATCGCATCGTACGATTTTCCGACAAGGACGGGGATGGAAAATTTGAGACCCGAACCGTGTTTGCCGACGACCTGAAAACAACCATGAACCTGGCCTTTGGCCCAGATGGAGCCTTGTACGCGACGGAGCGGAATCGTGTGTTGCGATTTCGCGATCGCAACAACGATGGCCTTGCGGACGAACGTTCTATTATCCTGTCGCTGCAGACCAAGGAAGTATATCCGCACAACGCGATGGGCGGACTTGTCTTTGATTCTCAGAGTTGGTTGTACGTTGGGATGGGAGAAAACCACGGTGCAGAGGCGGTGATAGAGGGCAGCGACGGGACAATCATCAGGGACGCAAGGGCTTCCGGCGGCATGATCCTTCGATTGCGCGGTGATGGAACGGCCCTGTCCCAATTTGCCTCTGGGTTTTGGAATCCCTTCAGCCTGGCGTTTTACGGCCAGGGCAAGGGTGCACACCTGCTTGCCGTTGAAAACGATGCCGAGACACGACCTCCGAATCGCCTGCTCGACGTCGTCGAAGGTGGCGATTACGGCTATGCCTTTCGCTACGGCATCGCTGCAAATCACCCCTTTATCGCCTGGAATGGCGAACTTCCGGGAACGCTGGGAATGGTTGCGCCCGTCGGAGAAGCCGTGACATCCGTGTTGCCGACTGCGGGAACGCGGTTCCCCAAACGCTTCGCCAACAGCGTGCTTGTCGCATCCTGGGGTGATCGTCGCATCGAACACCACGTTCTGTCCTCGAACGGCGCGACCCTCAAATCGAAGATGTCCGTCCTGGTTCAGGGGGGGACCGATTTTCGTCCGGTTGCCATGGCGCTTGCGCCCGACGGAAGCATCTTCTTTTCTGATTGGGTCATCCGCCGATATCCCGTACACGGACAGGGACGCATCTGGCGCCTGTCACCAAAGAATCTCAAGGCGCCCGTTCTAAAAATACCAACGGTTTCGGCCGCCCGTGTCGCAGCGATTGGGGTCAGTGAAAGCAATTCATTGAGGCAGCTGCCTCAGATTGTCAAAGCCCTGAAAAGCAATGTGGGGCAGTTAAAAATCCTCGCCGTGCGAGCGCTCGTTAGGCCGGAGTTGCAGAGTGCCTTGCCAGCCCTGGCCGAAGACGGCGACCCGCGCGTTCGACTTGGTGCTTTGTTGGCATTGCGTAGGGTCGGTCCCGCAGCCATTGGTCGACACATTGTGCGCCTGCTGAGCGATCCCGATGAATCCGTTCGAATCGCAGCTTTAATCGCCGCCTCAGAGGGCAAGTTGTTGCAAGGCGCACGAACTTCGCACACCCACGATGCGGTTGCGTCCGTCAAACGATCAAAGCAACTGGTCGAGGTTTATAGGGCCGCCGTTGCACTGCTCGGTGTGAAGCCACTTTCCGAACTGGCGGCGCCTGCCAGCGAAGCAGACTGGATCGCCCTATTGCAATCTCGCCGTTTGTCGAAAGTTGAAACGGCGCGGGATGCACTTTGGTCGCTGGATGCGCTGGGTACCCCGACCGCAATCAAGGCGGTAGCTGAGGTGTTGGCCGATGAAAAAGCCCCGACTATTTTGCGAGGCGACGCGGCCATGTCGGCTGCGCGCGTGGGACAGCATGCGCGGATTATTCCCTTGCTGAAAAGCCGCGACGAATCGTTGCGTCGGACCGCAATTCGCGCGATGCGTACCGGCGTTGGCGACGAAACCGTTGCGACCGCTTTGAACGCATTGTTGGCTGAACAAAAAGCGACCAAAGGACCGTTGCTAGAAGAAATTCGATTCGCCTTACAGGACGAATCCGTCACACACGAAAAGCGCCCCGAAAACCAGGCGGAATGGAAAAGCGCCTTGTCGAAGCGTAAGGGCGATCCCGATGCAGGCCGACGTGCTTTCATGAACCCTGGTGTTGGTTGTTACCGTTGTCACACCATCGGCGCAATAGGCACCCCCGTTGGACCTCCCCTTGGATACATTGGCGGCGAGCTCCCGGCGCGCTTGCTCGAGAGTCTCCTGCATCCTTCAGATGATGTTGTGTGGCCCTCGCGTATGTGGGAGCTAAACGACGGCACCACAATCATCGGAATGGCAAAGCAGCGCAACGCGGACGGATCGATACTGGTCATGAATCCAGCCGGAACGTCCATTCCCCTGCAAAAGAAGGACATCAAAAGCGAAACGCAGAGTGACGCCTCCCTGATGCCCGACGGGCTTGCTGACGCGATGTCGATTCAAGAATTCGCGGACCTTTACGCA
>JAYUPZ010000210.1:0-9160 GCA_043759805.1 Myxococcales bacterium
TTGAAGGACAAGGCTTTGAAGGCGAAGCTTTCGGAACTCGTCGCGAATCGCGGTGGGTCGGCGCCTTCACAGTCGCAAATCGTCGAAGCCGTGGTCACCAAGGTTGTCGAACAGCCAAACGATCCAAACGCAGGACAATTGTTTTTGAACCTGGGCGGGATCGAGGCCGTTGTCGCGTTGGGCGACGAGAAGCGATACCACGCAGGCAAGGTTACGATGGCCAAGCGGTTCGTGCCTGGAAGCCTCGTCCGCGTGCGTCTGACCGGAAAGCCGGGCGAGCATGAAAAGGTCTATCCCGCAGTCCTTGAACACGGTCCTCAGGCGGCAATGGTTGTGTTGGATGTCGCCACGTCGGATGTACTGGCCATCGTTGGTGGCTACGACTTTACAACCGGGGGCTTTGACAGAGCTCGCCAGGCGCGTCGCCAGCCGGGGTCGTCTTTCAAACCGTTCGTCTACGGTGCTGCGCTCGAAACGCAACGATTCACGCCTGCGTCCATCGTCAACGACGCCCCTGATGTTTACGATCTTTGGAAGCCTTCGAATTATTCGAAAGAGTTTCGGGGTCCAATTCGCTTGCGGACCGCTCTTGCGAATTCGATCAACACGGTCTCGATCAAATTGCTTGCGGAGATTGGAATTCCGTCTCTGCGGCAATATTGCGATCGCATGGGATTCGACAAACCCATCGACGAGCAGGCCGGTCTTTCCCTCGCGCTGGGATCGCATGAAGTATCGCCGTTCGAACTTGCCACTGCCTACCTTCCCATCTGGAACGGCGGCGCACGTGTCCATCCGCGATTTTTCTTGCGCGTGGGCGATCAGGTGGAAGCCGAGCCGACCCGCCTTCCCGCAATCAGTGCGGAGGTGGGATACCTTGTGTCGTCGATGATGGAGTCGGTCATCAAGGAGGGCACTGCATCGGCGGCCGGTCGCGTTCTCGGGCGTCCCGCGGCCGGCAAAACCGGTACATCAAACGATCTGAAAGACGCGTGGTTCGTGGGCGCGACGCCAGATATTCTCGCGGTGGTGTGGGTCGGTTTCGACGATATGAGGATACTCGGCAAAGGTGAAACCGGAACCGGAGCGGCGCTCCCGATCTGGCTCGACTTCATGAAGGCGGCCAACGAAGGCAAGCCGATTCGATCGTTCACTCAGCCTCCCGGGATCCGCGTTCAAACGATCGATCCCGCGACGGGCGCGTTGCCTGCACCGGGTGTCGTCGGCATGGATGAAGTCTTCATCAATGGAACCGAGCCCCACGAGCAGGCGGCAGCAACCGACGATAGCGCCGACCGCTTGCTGCTCGGTCAGTGACCTCAAGCCTTCAGTGGTGAGGCTTTGAGTGCGGCCTTGCCGTCTTTCACATAAACCGTGAATCGGGCGCTGGGGCAATTGTACTTGTCGACAATCGCCTTGCGATTCGCTTCCAATTTTTCGCGAAATTTGTCGAGCGCAAGACCTGCTGTAGGTTCGCCGCATCGGGCGCGGGTTGCGACGTATTCCGCAAAAACTTCGCGGACGTGGGTCTCCCACGCATCGGGAGCGCCGCCGCCTTTTTCGCGAACCATGTCTTTGGTCGGCTGATCGTCCATTTCCCGGGCGGGTGGTGCTCCGGGTGTCACGCCCATGCGAGGCGGGGCCGATGCGACGACGGGCGGCGCAGCAATCGGCGCTGCCATGGGTGGCATGGGAGCGCTGGAACCCATCGTATTTTGCAACGAGGGTAGTGCTGGTGATTTGAGGTTGGCCGATGGCACGGAGCCCATTCCCATGGATGCCATACCGCCTCCTTGCGGTGGTATATGCGATCCCAGCATGCCGCCGGGTACCCCCGCTTGACCGCCCCAGGAAGCGCTGAGTCCACCAAGCGGCGGCAACGGAGGCAAAGAAGAAACCCGCTCGCGCCCGGCGTCGTCACCCAGCATCTGATTCAGATCGCGCCGATCTCCCGCGGCATGGCCACCGAGTCGTTCGATGCTTGCGTTGATGTCGCGGGCAATGCCACCAAACCGTCCTGGATGCCGACCATCATCAATCTTTTGCGCATCGCCGCGTGCCAAACGTTGTAAATCGTTGCGCAAGCGCTTGAGTGGTCCTTCCACCTCGCGGGCCTGTAGCACAAGACCGACGACCATCATGCCGACGATCGCAAGCCCAAGCGGAACCCATGGCAGTTCTTTCAGATCGTTGGTCGCCACGTTCTTCAACAACTCGATGGCGTTGAGCGTGACCTGGCGCTTTTGCAAAAGAACGTAGTAACCACCCTGTGCCTGCACCTCGCCAATAAGCGGCGCCGCCACCGCGACGAAGTTTTCGCCGGCCACCGCGACCTCGAAGGCCAGGGTTCGACCGTTGCTGCGTATCTCGACATCATGGGCCGCGACCTTGTCGGCGAGACCTCCGAGCGCGGTCCCCGGTAGCGTGCCCGAAACCACATCACCGCCGAGAAGAAAGGCGATGTCGACGCCAAGGTTTTGCTTCCAGCGTTGCGCAAGCGACTCTCCCACGGCAAGCCCGACGAAAAGCGCTCCCACGATGCGATCGTGCGCCTTGGCCAGCACGGGTGCCGCTGCAAGACGCAACAACTTGCCTTCATCGGAGACGAGGCCATCCGTCATGTAGCCGCGCAACGCATCTCCGACGACCTCGATGCCAATCATCGAGTCTCCGGATTCGTTTTCCTTTTGGCCAATGCGCGCGATGACCTTGCCATTGATGTCGACCGCGCCGAGGATCGCGATTCCCGCAGCTGCCGGGTCGGGCAAGAGCGTGCCAAGCGCACCCCGAACGGATTCGTGCAACATGCGTTCTTCACCCGCGCCACGACTCGCATTTTCAAGCGCTTCGGTGATCTTGGCGTCACGGCTCAAGCCCGCCGCGTAATCGATCCACTTGCGGGTATCGCCCTTCAACATTTCATCGGCTGCGTACTGCGCCCGATCGAGCCCCGAGGCCTCGGCCTGCTTGAGCTGGCGACTTGCCGATTGCGGTGCGAGGAAGGCCACTGTCAACGACACGCCCGCCGTCAACGCCACAAGGATGAACCACAACTTGTTCAGGAACATTTTCGTCGAGCTCCGGTGTTACGTTTGGAAAATTTATTTGGCGGCATCCGCTTGCGCCGACACTTCGATGCGCAGGGTCTTGCTTGAGCTTGATACGTCGACGTTTTCCTCGTGTACGTAGCTGCCCTTGGCCCAAACCTTCAGCTTGACGGACCCCTTTGCGACATCACCTGGAATCTTGAAGGCACCACCCGCCTCGACCAGTGCAACGTGAGGACTGCCAGCCACAACGACGGTGATGCTGGTTGCCGGGTGTTGCGCCGAACGGATCTCGAAGATACCGGCGGTTGCGAATTTCTGTCGCCGCATCTTGCCCGGGCTAAGCCGTTGAATGGGCATCAGGTTCCAGTCAGACGGTGTCGAAAAATCGTGCGGGACTCGATCCTCGTTGGTTATCTCAACCACCGAGCCCGGGCCCACGATCAAGATTGCCTTGTCCGGCGCATAGCCATTGATCTTGATTGCATAAGTTTTGGCTTCCGGGGCGGCACCCGATGTGCCCTCCAGAACAACCACGGCGCCTGATGGCAAATCCTTGACCGGCACCGTTCCGTTTTCGACGCGCCAGTAGCCGCCAAAACGTCGACCGGTTGCAAGCTGTCGCGGCAGCTCGACGCGCCCGGCAACGGTGTCCGCCCGGCCCACCGAGGGACTTCCGATCACGAAGCCAACGCTGGCCAGTGAAAGCGCCAATGAAAACCACCAATGGGTGGCAGCAACACGAGAAAAACCAACACTTTCCATAGTCATCACAGACCTCTCGATGAACGCGGACGTTATCCTGCGCGTTCCATTGGTGTCAACGCATGTGGGCCGCTATCCTCGCGGCAATGCCAACAAAAAAACAGCCCGTGGGCGATCGCCTTGGCGCCACCCGGAACGTTCCGGACACGCGCCTTGAGTCCTTTGCCAATCCCAACCCCGATCGCGATTACGTGATCCGGTTTGAGACATCGGAATTCACCTGCAACTGCCCGGTGACGGGTCAGCCCGATTTCGCGACGATTCGGGTTGAATACGTTCCCGATGCGCTTTGCGTGGAGCTGAAGTCGTGGAAGCTCTATCTGTGGTCCTACCGGAACCGAGGGGCGTTTCACGAAGCCGTTACCAACGCCATCCTCGATGATCTCGTTGCCGCCGTGAAGCCGCGTCGGGCCCGCGTTGAAGGCGACTTCAACGTGCGCGGCGGTATCCACACCGTTGTTGTGGTGGAATACGACGGCAAGCGCCGCACCCGTTAGCTCAGGCGGCAGAAGGGGTTTGCCCATCAGCGTGCTGCGATTCGCGCCAGAACGACGCGGGTTTCGCCGAGAAGATCGCCGGCACCCGGGATGCGGAGCGCGCTCTTTTCGTCTTTTTCAATTTGACCGTTGAGCTTCTCGACACATTCGGTGCAGCTCTTGTCGGCGAGCTGACCGAGGGCGTAGAGAATGGCCTGGTGTACCAGGAAGCGTTCGTGCTTGAGACTGGCAATCGGCTTCATCGCGCCGAGGAGCAACGGAATGCCTTTCTTGGCGTCGCCTGAGAAGCCGATGGCAAACGCGGCTTTCTCGGCGCGTGCAGGGCTTTCGTCGTCGAGGTTCTTTGCGTAACACGAAATGTCTTTGTCACAGGTGTTCGCGAGTTCCATCCGCTCAAGCACCGAGTCAAAGATCCCCTCCGCGTCTTTTTCACTCTCGGCGATGGCGTTGAAAGCAGCGAAGTATTCCTTACCCGCAATGCGGGCCAGGTCGACAGCCGCACTCGCGCGCAGGTCAGAGGCTTTCTGGCCGCCGACCACGACGTATCCGGATTTTGCGATCTCAAGCAAAACAGGAACAGCACGTTTGTCACCCGACATCGACAGACCGTTGGATGCTGCCGCGCGAACGCCAGGTTCGATCTTGTCGTTCTTCAGCGTCGCGATGAGCGCATCCACGCCTTCGGGAACGCCGATCTGGCCAAGGGCGATCAAGACAGATGAAAGTTCTCCACCTTTTTGCGGCTGCTTTAGTTGTTCAAGGAGTGCCGGTACGGCCTTCTTGGCACGCAGGTCACCGAGCACGTAGGCGGCCTTGAAGGGAATAATGCCGTTGTCCGAGAATTCTTGCTTCTTGGCCATGGCCTCGACTTCGGCATTCTTGCGCTGCAAGAGCGCAATCAGCGGAGCGATGGCGGGCTCACCGATGCGCACCAGTGCCAAACGACACTCTTGAAATACGTTTGCACCCCGACCCGTCATGAACAACCCCTGCAAGAGCGCGGGGATGGCGGATGCATCGGCAAGTTCGGCCAGTGCGAGTGCGGCTTTTTTGTTGAGCAAGAAGTCCTGCTCGTCAGCAGATCCGGTCAGGGCCCGGGTGAGCGGTTCGGTTGCAGCCGGGTCGCCAATCGTCGCCAGCGCTCGAATGGCGGCGAGTCGCACCGTGTTGGCGCGTGACTTGATAGGCAACGAACGGCCGACGGCCTTGCCCAGTGCCGGTACGGCTGACTTGACCTTCATATCGCCAAGAAAGCCAACCGCGATGGTGGCGTTCTCGAAATCGTCGGAGGTGAAGTCGAGTTCCTTGATGAAGAGATCGACCGTCGATGGATCCTTCAGCCGTGCAATGGCACGCAGGTGTTCTGGTTTGTCCGAATTCTCGAAAAGTTTTATGAGCTCGGGCAGCGCCAGGCGCGCCTTTTCGGGCTCCATTCGGGCCAGATTGTCGAGAGCCTCTTTCTGAGTGCGCAGGCTGTCGAGCTGCTTGGCCCAGGTTCGCGGATCATTGGGGTCGTTACACCCCGCCGAAGCACTCAGCACAAGTGACAGGGCCCCGAGCAATGTCGCGAGTTTGTTCTGGTTGGTGCGCATGATCTCTATCCCTCGAATGCAACGAATCAATATAGGGTGTGCTACAAATGAAAAAACCCCGGGTCAGCCTTGCCGAATCCCGGGGTCAAAGGGTGGGGCCGCGTCCCACTACTCAGCGGCTGCTGCGGATCCTTTTACCTTCGGCTGTACTGCGAAGTTCACGTTGGCGTAACCGGCGAGGGCTGCGGTGTACATGACCTTCTTCAGCGCCTTGAACTCAACCTGCTTGTCGCACTGAAGCACGACACTTCCTAGGAAGTCCTCGTTTGGGTGCAAAAGCTTGTAGTTGTTCTTCAAGGTAACAAGGTTCTCGTGCAGCTCGGTGAGTTTTGAGTCGCCCGTTGCGGGATCGGCGTTCAGGTCATCACCGGTTGCGACCTGGCGACCGTCAAGCGTCACCACGTCCTTCGTGATGCTGACGACCGGTGCGCGATCCAGTTCGGACCAGTTCAAGGCATCCGGCAAGATCAGGTTCTTTTGAACGAAGACGATTTCGCCCGTGGCCGAGAAAGACATCAGCAAGAAGATGACGAGCATCGTCATCATGTCGATGTAGGCCACAAGGTTGAGCGCCTCGTACACGGCACGACGACCACCGTGTCCCAGCTTGCCGCTGATGACGTGTAGGTTGATCGAGCTGAACAAATGCGAATGGGGTGCGCGAATCGGCATTGCAGACTCCTTTAGATTCCCGCGCCACCGGCGTCGATGAGAGAAACGTCCGTGAACCGGGCGCTGATTACGGTGTCCATGGCCTGGACGACCCGTTCAAAGTGAATGGCATCTTCGGAAGCGACGATGACATCGTTTTTGTCCGGGTGAGCGAGCTTCAGTTTCTTCAACTGTTCGGAAAGCGCCTCGGTGTTGTAGGTCTTCTCGTCCACCTTGGGGATGGGCGTCTGATCTTGATCGACCACGAGGTTGTAACCCTCCTCGTTGATAATGACCGTGATCTTGACCGTGGGCGTGGTGGGTTGCTCCTCGGTGCTCGCTTGCCCGACCGCCTTTTGCTTCGCCTCCAACCGTGCGAGCTGCGTCCAGACTGCCGTGATGAGCAGAAAGGAAACCATGCACGTCAGCAGGTCGATATACGGAACCAGGTTCAGATCGGCGTTCAGAGGCTTTTTGCCACCTTTACCACCTGTATCTACTGAAACGGACATGGGTTGCTCCTCCGCGGGGGTGGACGACTACTGGTGCGTTCGGCCAGCAACAACCAGGTTCAGCGCTTCCACGCAGCCCCGATTGATTCCGTCCAGGATCCCTTGGGTCTTGCCGTTCAACCAGGCGAAGACTGCGAGACCAAGAATACCGGCGCCAAGACCAAACGCAGTACAGTTCATGGCTTCCGAGATACCGAGGGAGAGCATCGTGGCTTTCATCGAGGGATCGACGCCGGCGACCGACGCGAACGACTTGATGAGACCCGTGATGGTTCCAAGCAAACCGGCCAGCGTTGCCAGGTTGCCCAGCATAGCGAGGTATCCGGTTCGCTTTTCGATCTTAGGTAGCTCGCGCAGCGCTTCTTCGTCCATCGCCTGCTGAATCTCGTGCTCGGTGCCTTCTGCTTTGCGCAGGCCGGCGGCAACGATTTTGGTCAGCGGTGCGGGCGATCCTTCACAGGTACTGATGGCGCCGCGAACATTGCCAGAAACAATTTGTGATTTGATGAGTGACAAAAGCTTGTCCACGTCGACGGTTGCTTTGCCGAGTGTCATCGCACGATCAATCGTGATCACAATGATCAGGATTAACATGCCCAGGATTGGGTACATGCCCCATCCGCCTTCTTTGAACGCTTCCGTTACACTGTGCATCTGGTGGTCTCCTTCGTCGGTTCCGGTTGAAAAATTAGTTATCCGCGCGCCGCTGCTTTTGCCAGCGACAGGAGGTTGCCGACGTTCTTTCGGACCTCAGCGATGTCATCAATGATGTTCTGGGTCTTGCCGTTCAACCATGCGAAGGTCGCGAGACCGATGATGCCGGTGGCAAGTCCAAACGCAGTGCAGTTCATGGCCTCGGAGATCCCCTTGGAAAGCAGCGTGGCTTTCTGCGAAGGATCGACGCCCGCGACACCTGCGAAGGATTTGATGAGACCCGTGATGGTACCAAGGAGGCCCGCCAGCGTTGCAAGGTTGCCCAGCATCGCGAGGTAGCCCGTGCGCTTTTCAACCTTGGGAAGTTCTCGCAATGAAGCTTCGTCCATCGCCGCGTCGATCTCGACATCGCTGCGGTTGGCTCGCATGAGGCCAGCCTGAACGATGCGGGTCATCGGGGTGGTGTTACCCGAGCAAACCTTGATGGCGCCCTGGATATTGCCAGCCGAGATCTGCGAGCGAAGCAATGAGACAAGCTTTTCCTTGTCGATAACGGCCTTGCGCAAAAACACGGCACGCTCAATGACGATAGCCATTGTCAACATCAAGAGGAAGAGAATGGGCCACATTCCCCATCCACCTTCGTGAAACGCGTCGGCCAGCAACTTGAGAACACTCATCGGTTCCTCCTTGAACTCAGATCGGACAGGTCGGTTCGTGAAGCTAAAACCCCTACCCATTGCAAGTGGGCAACTCGGGAATCAACACAGACTCGCGAATTATTCATTCGCCCGTATCGAAGCATTTTTAATGCCACGATTTCGAAGGTCGTGTCCAGCGTCAAACCCGCTATGGACGAAAGCGACGTTAACAATCCTGTGGCGAAATGCCACGATACGGGGCGAAAGTTCCCGTTCGACGTTTTTGGCCGTGGGGGCGAGTCTCCGATCACCTCGGAGCCTCTTCCCCCCGAGGTGCCGCACTGGTAAGAACAAGGACGATGCGCCCCTTGCGGATCCTCGACATTGCACTCTTTTTATTGGTGGCGATTGCTGTGCTTTTGCCGCGACCGGATGTGAAGGTGAGGGCTGCGCTTGCGTTGGATGTGGACAGCAAGGCGCGCCTGGCGGAACTGCAAAGTCTGCGCCCTCCGTTATCCGCAGACGATGCGCTTGAGATGGCAGATTTGCTGGTGGACGGAGGTCGCGCGGATTTCGCGGTGGCTGTGCTGAAGTCCGCTTTGCAATCCAATGGCGCGGACCACCGTCTACATTTTCGACGCGGCCTGGCCCTGGCGGAACACTTCGAGATGCCGACGGCTTTCCAGTCGACCTCGCGCGCGCTGGAACTTTGCGAAACGGGATCATCGGCTCCCTGCTCGGACGCGGATCATGCCCGCATCGCTCTCGTTCGACAGTCGCTAGAGCGCATTAAGGATATCG
>JAYUPZ010000211.1:0-9156 GCA_043759805.1 Myxococcales bacterium
CCCTTACCAGCGTGTCTCGTTCAGGCGGCATGATACTGGAGAACTTCGAGGTGAAGTGTTTTATGGGCAACACGCTCGTCTACGCGCTGACCACCGGATTCGGCTTTTTCCCCAAGGCTGCGCTTGAAAACCAGGTGGGCTTGCCAACAAACGCGGAGGAACGCGCGCTGTTGCAATCGCCGTCAACTTTTGCAGTGGATCTGACAGAGCGGCCTGCACGCTACACCAAAGGCACGCTCAAGTTGCCGAAAGCCATGTTGCTAATGCTTGATCGTATCACAGCCTATGATCGCAACGGCGGTACATCGGGACTTGGGTTTGCACGGGCGGAAAAATCAGTCAACCCGGCAGAGTGGTTCTTCAAGGCACACTTTTTCCAAGATCCTGTTCAACCCGGATCCCTCGGCATTGAGGCGATGCTGCAACTCTTGCAGTTTGTGATGCTTCACGAAGGCCTGGGCGATGGCTTTCAGAACCCTCGCTTCGAGGCCATTGCACTTAACGAGGAGATGATCTGGAAATACCGCGGACAGGTGGTGCCAACCAATCACGTCATCACAACCACACTCGAAATTACATCGCGCACGACAGATGCCGCCGGCAACCCGCTTGTCACCGCCACGGCAAGCCTGTGGGTGGACGAAAAGCGAATCTATTCGGCGCACAACCTCGGCATGCGCATCGTGGACGATGCTCCGCCAACGACTGAATCGCGTAGCAAAAACACAACGACACTGCTGCCGCAAGCCATCTTGCCGCAGTTGAAAAGCTACTGGAAACGCGAACTGGGCTTCTTGTCGACACCGGTTGACCAGATCTTCTCGGCATTGGTCACGCGATTTCTGGCGAGGATCGAGATCGATGGTGAGAAAACGCAGCACATTCTTGCCCACGCACCCCGGGGCGTGCTTTTCCTGGCCAACCACCAGATCTCACTCGAATCCACGGTCTTCGGCATCGTGGGGTCGGCCCTTTGCAATGCGCCCATACTTGCGCTCGCTCGGATAGAGAATCAGCACTACTGGCTTGAACGCTTGATGCAGCATTGCTTCCACTATCCCGGCTCATCCGCACCACCGATGGCCAAGGGATTTGACCGCAACAACAGCGCCACGTTGCCTGGCATCATCGAGGAACTTTCGCACGAGATGCGTACCGATCGGCGCAGCGTGATGGTGCATGTCGAGGGCACCCGCTCACTGCATTGTGCCGATCCCGTGAGGACTCTCAGCGGCACCTTCATCGACATGGCGCTTGCGGTCGACTGTCCTATTGTACCGTTGCGCTTTGTGGGTGGCCTTCCGCGCGACCCGTTGAAGGAAAAAGCCGAGTTCCCCGTGGGCATGGGCAAGCAGGCTTTTCACCTCGGGGCGCCGATCGCTCCTGAAATGCTGCGACCCCTTAACTACGGTCAACGTCGCGCCCTGGTGCTTGACGCTATCAACACTCTGTCACCACATCACACGGTCGAGGAACCCTTTGCAGCCGATCTCGATTTCGAGGCCAGGGTGCAAGCGTGGCACAGCGAAACCGGCACCGATACGGGACACGCGACTTTTTTCCGACTCTTGCAAACGATCGCACCCCTTTGTTCGGATCTACAGCCGATTGCCTCTGCGGCATCCGGAGACACGGTGACTTTTCCGAACACAGCGGAAGGACAATGGCGGGCCGAACTTGGGCGGCGGCTTTTCGGTCCGCGCGGTCCGAAGGTTCTCTAGAACGCTGCGAACTGCCCCATCAACAAGTCGGCCACCTTGGTCAGAGCACCGAAGGCCGACTGTTCCCGCGTAAATCGGGGCAACACCCAGAGAGGCGCCTTTCCGGCAAAACGTTGGATCAACGACAATGCAAGTGCCGCATCTCGCTCAACCGCGGCGTTCTCGACCTTGGCAAGTACCTGCAACTTCGACAGTGCCGATCGTTCGACTGCCGAAGATCCGACCGTCACAAGCGACTCGTCCGGGAATGGTAAACCAGCCGCGGTTGCGAGACTTTGGTTCAATATATAGCCGCCGATGCGGACGCCCAGAGCCTTCGTGCGCGCCTCGAAGTTCACTGCCTCGTCGACTGCGGCCTGAGCGGGAGACGTGACCAGAAGAAACGAAACATCGCGACTGGCAAAGAACTTCTGCATGCTTTCTTGATTGCGATTGAGATGACGCAAGATCACCTGGAACAACGTCAGGAACTCCTGCAACTCGATGCGAGATTCCTTGCCAAGACCAAGATCGAGGATCTTGTTGACGAGCGCAGTCGTTGCACGCTGGAACAGACTTGCCTGCCCAGGCAAGAAGATGCTGATGATGCGGGGATCGAGAAAGGCGTTGGCGCGTTCGGGCGTATCCAGAAAACGAATCGCATCACGCGAAGGGGGTGTATCGAGGACCACGAGATCGTAGCGATCGTCCCGAATGAAGCCGTGCAACGCCTCCACCGCGGTGTACTCGTGCATGCCAACCACCAGCGTGCTGACGTTTTGGTAAAGGCGGTTCCGCTTCATGCGGACCTGTGCCTCGGGATCGGCGCTTACCTCGGCCACAACCCTGTCGCAAACCAGTTGTGGATCGAGTAGCCAGGCCGAAAGCGATCCGGGCGGCTTGACCCCGACTGAACGCATCACCTCGGGTGACAACACGGTGGGCTCTTCCTGGCTTTCCGAAACACCCAGAACCTCGGCCAGCCTTTTACTGGGGTCAACGGTGATGGCCAGCACGCGCTTGCCCTGTCGCGCAGCGCTCAGCGCGAGCGATGCCGACACTGTCGTTTTGCCAACGCCACCGGCGCCACAACACACGATTACCCGGCGCGTCGCAATCAGTTCAGAAACGGTGGGCGGTGGTGGAATGACGGATTTAGGCAAGTCGACTCCCCGCTGCAGCATTCACTTCGGAGAACTGCGCAACCAGACCCGCGCAAGCATCGCCGGCATCACGTGGAACTTCCAGCAATCGAATAATGGGCAGTCCCGTGGTCTCAGTAATACGTGCTACGGATTCGCCCGCCATCACGATGCGTTCAAGCGCAAAACGGCCACGCAGCGGCTCGGCTGCCATCCAGCGCTCCACGACCCGATGTTCTTCTTCGCTGAAGGGATCAGGCAAAAAGCGGTTCAACAGCACACCGCCCACCGGCACCCGCGTTCGGCGCAATCCATCGACGAGTTCAATTGCTTCTGAAACAGGCAGTGTTTCGGGCAACGTCACCACCCATGCAGCCGTTACCTTTGCGTCGTAAATGAACCCCTGCCCACGTCGCATCGCGCTTGCAAGAGGACCTTTTTCCACCACTCGTAACGCCACATCTGGCAACGAGGTCAAGGCAAGCGTATGACCGGTTGCGGGCATATCCACCACAACGGCATCATATCGCTGTCGGCCGCCGCGTTCCTCAAGCTGCAAGAGGTGCAAAAAGTGATACAAAATGCCGAGCTCGTAGAACGAGGGCGCGGCGTGCATGAAGCGGCGCAACGGTTTCGAGCGCAGCGCCGCTGTCACGAGAGGCCCTGCCGGAATGACGGCGCGTGCGAAAAGCTCGTGGCCGGTGTTGGCCCACAACTGACAGGCATCCAGATTTGGCCCGACGTTGCGAGGCTCATCGTCGAGATTGCCGCGTCCCAAATACTGACCCAGGGGCGAAAAACCTTCGTCGGGTTGGCCCGTCTCGACAAGCAGCACTTTCCGGCCCACCAGGGCAAGCGACTTCGCCAACGCAACCGCGACCACGGTTCGACCGACTCCGCCCTTCCCGGTGATGAGGTTTATGCGCTGATGGAAACTCAACAGATCCTTCCATCGTAACGCGATGGCAGACAACCACCAACTTTGACCACGCCCCTATGCGTGGGCGACCCCTGTGGCTCCCAGACGCCGCAATCCCTCCTCGAACGAGACAGCCGGCACATACCCCAGATCGCGGGCAGCCGCACCGATGTCGAACCAGTGTGCGGACGTGAGCTGGCGCGCCACAAAGCGGGTGATGGGCGGCTCTCGATCCCAGATACCGCGCAGCCGAAACCAGGTTTCCGATGCGGCGCCGGCCATCAACAACAGCGACGGCGATACGGTGGGAAACGGCCCCTCGATCCCGATGGCGGCGAGCACGCGGGTGATGAGTTCGCCCTGGGTCATCGGTTCGCCCTGACTGATGAAGTATGCCCGTCCGACACAGGCCGCCCCCGGGGCAAGATTATCAAGTGCCAACAAGTGGGCGTCGACCGCATTGTCGATGTAGGTGCAGTCAATCTTTTTGGGTGGGCCACCCGGCAACTTCAACTTGCCCGCTCGAGCCAACGCAACGGCACGAGGCAACAGCTGGCTATCCCCTGGTCCCCACATCAAATGCGGACGCAAAGCAACCGTCAATAGCGTATCACAACTTGCGGCGAGAACGCGTTGTTCCGCCAGCGCCTTCGTGCGCGGATACTCCGCATCAAAGGACGATGGGTATCCATGCGATTCGTCGATCCCCTCGGCATCACCCGGGCCATGGGCCACCGAGGGCGAACTCGTATAGACCAAACGACTCACGCCATGTTGTGTGCAGGCGTCGAGCACATTCTGTGTACCCGTCACGTTCGTTCGAACAAAGTCCTCCGGCCTGCCCCAGCTTCCGACACGGGCCGCGGTGTGGATGACGGCATCGCAGCCTCGCACCGCCTGGCCCACGAGCACCCGATCCGAAACGTCACCCTGAAACACCGTCACGCCGCGCTCGATCAGCCCAGGCTGCACCTTGCGACCGAGGCTAACCACCGAGTCACCGCGTGCGAGCAATCGAAACACAATTGCGCGCCCCAGAAAACCGCCCCCGCCTGTCACAAGCACCTTCATGCTTGCGGTACCCAGCGCTCTTGTGCCCAGGCCGCAAGTTGCTCGCGACCGATCTTTGCGTTGTGTCGGATGTCCACTGGAAAACCGGGATGAAATAGGAACTTCGATATACCCGCCGTGTGCGCATATAGGCGTCCAAGCGATCTCAATTCCGATACAACCTGCGCGGTTCCGGACCAGCCCGGTTCAAGCTCAACACAGAGCGCCGGATGCATCGCTCGAAGACCGCGTACACCAACGAGTGCCGTGCGACGAACGGCAGGATGGACATTAAATACGCCCTCGCACGGAATCGTGAACAAGGTGCGCCCGCCATCAAGAACCACACGGTGGCTCTTTCTCCCGCAAAACCACAAAGCACCCGTTGCATCGAAGTAACCCACGTCACCCATGCGATGCCAGAAGCCACCGCCATCGGAAATCTTCGCAAGGCGCGTGGCCTCATCACGACGCCAGTAGGAACGCGTGACCTGCGGACCCTTAACGGTGATCTCACCGATCGCGCCTGCCGGCAGGACCAGATCGTTGTGCCAGACGGCAATTGCATCATCTCGGATCGGAATGATCCTGACCTGAACACCGCCCACCGGCGAACCCACGCAAATGCCGGCGCCTTCGTCGGTTCGATGCGCTTGCTGCAAGATTGCATCGCTCGTGATGCCACATACCGGCAAGGCCTCGGTTGCGCCGTAGGGCGTGAAAACCTGCCCGCCACTCGGCATCATATCCACCATCTGTTGCACCACGCGGGGTGGAACCGGTGCACCGGCCGAAACAATTCGCCGCAACGACCGTAGCCGTATTCGTTTCGGTGTAACCCATCGTCCGAGCGCGGCCAGCAGCGCGGGTGACGCGAACATGTTGGTCACCCCCTGACCTTCGATCGCTTGCAACAAACGACCGGGGTCGGCACTTGCGGGTCTGGTAAAATCCATCTGTGGCACAACGGTCGTCATGCCAAGCGCCGGATCAAAGAGTGCAAACAACGGAAAGGTTGGCAGATCCACCTCACCTGGCTGCACACCCGACATCTCCTTTATCATTGCAACCTGAGCGGCAAATTGCGCATGCGTATAGACCACGCCTTTCGGTACGCCAGTGCTGCCGCTCGTGAACACGATGGCCGCGAGATCTTCGGCACGTGTCGGCGCCAGCGCAGTACGTTTATCAGCCTCCCCGGCGTTCAACAGCGCTTTCCAGTCGTATCCCCCCGGTCCGGCCAGCCATCCCGGGCCACCCACCACCAGCGACGTCCGAACATGGCCTCGCGCCCAACCAAACACCAAGCGCGCGATATGCGCCTTCGGCGAGCCGATGAAGGCCTCGGGTTCCGCCTCGGCCAAACACTGTTTCAAATGCGGCAAGGGCAATCCCGGATCGACCATCACCGGCACGATCCCCGCCTTGGCCATTCCGAACGTCAGTGAAAAAAAATGCGGACCCGGTGGCACCATCAATACCGCTCTTGCGCCCTGCTCCATCCCCAGCGCCACCAACCCCCGTGCCACCCGATCGCTTTGCGCGTTCAACTCATGATACGTCACACGTTGATACGCTACGCCCCCATCCGCCGACTGCCCCGCAGGCTGACAGATCGCCACTGCATTGGGATGCGCGGCCGCCATTTCGGGCAAACAAGCCGCGATATTCACGATTTCAGTCGCGTTCACCGCGGCATTCCACCTGCAAGTGCATGTCGTTGCAAGAAGCCGTCCACGAGAGCACAAAGCTCGGCGCTGGCGTCCTCTAACACATAATGCCCACAGTCATCGAAGCGGTGCACCTCGGCCTTGGGCCAGCGCTGTTCCCAGTGCTCCAACACGCGCGGGGTAAAAACAAAGTCCTTCATTCCCCAGGCGAACAACGTTGGCGTACCCGAAAACTGTGACAGCCCCAACTCAACCTGGGTCACCGTTGCGTACGACGGATGTGTGGCATCCACGGGAATGTCCTCCACGAAACGAAGGGTCCCGATGCGGTTTTGCCAGCTGTCATAAGGTGCGCAGAAAGCATCGCGAATCAGCTTGGGCAGATGGCTTCGCCTCGTCCCGACGTGAGAAGCCACTCGACTGAAGGCATTCAATCCGCGCACGGCCAGAGCACCGAGCGGAGTGCCACGAATCAGACGCAACGCCAACGGCAATTGCATATCCGAGGGCAAATGAAAGGCTGCTGTATTCATCAATACCAGGCGTCCGATGCGATCGGGATGGCGGGCGGCGTATCCCATCCCGATCATCCCTCCCCAGTCGTGCATGACAAGCGTGAGCTTGGCTCCCGTTTCAAGACCCAGCGATACGATCAACGCCTCCAGATCGTCAATGCGATCGGCCAGTCGATAGTTGTAACGTTCGAGCCCGGGTTTGTCCGATAGGCCCATGCCAATGTGATCGGGTACGATCACGCGATGGCGCGGCGACAGGGTGCGCACGAGATCTCGGTAATAGAACGACCAGGTGGGGTTGCCGTGAACCATGACCACAGGATCGCCCTGCCCTTCATCCAGATAGTGGTAGCGGAGTCCGTTCCGCAGCAACACGTGCGGCTCGAACGGAAACAATGCGCGGGGGACGGCGGCAGGTAGCTCGACCAAAGGAGTCATCTCGCTTACCAGAGAACCGCACCCGCAGTACAGTTGAGTCCACTGCCAATGCCGGCCAACACAACACGATCTCCGGGAGAAAGTTTTTCCGCTTCTTGTGCCTTGCTGAGCACCATGGGCACCGACGCCGGACCTACATTGCCATGTTCTGGATAAATTAAGTGCGCCTTGTCGAGGTTCATGCCGAGGGTGCGTGCCAGGCTCTGCGTGTGCATTTCGCTGACTTGGTGCAGGGCAAACAGATCAATCATCTCGCTCGTCCAGCCGAATGCTTCCTGGGCAAGTGCCCACGTGCGGGAGGCAACGGCAACGCCATGGGCCATCAGACTGCGGGTATCGGTCAGGCCAAAATCGACCTGGCCGCGACAAAGTTGATTGTGCTGCGTTTGAGCAATGCTGACGCTGCCCAAAAAGCGATGGCCCTCCGGCGCAACCCGCGAGCTACCAAGCAACATTGCCGCCGCACCAGACCCAACTGTAAGGGTTGCAAGCTGCTGCTTTAACGTGCTTTCGTCGCAACTTTCATGGGCCAGACGCGCGAGGGTTTGTTCAACAACATATCGGCTGCTTTCGCCATCGACGACAAGGCCATAGTCGATCTGTCCGCGTTCAATCATGTTGCCGACCACGCCCATGCCATCGAGAAAGCCGAGGCAGGCGTTGCCGATATCGAAGTTCAGGCAGGTCTCGGACAGGCCAAGGTTGTTGTGCACGAAACAGGCGACCGAGGGTTCCACCCAGTCGCGACAGACAGACGTGTTGATGATAACGCCAATGCGCCCGGGATCCACACCGGTCTGCTCCAACACGCGACGCGCGGCGAGTGTGGCCCCGTCGCTCGGCAGGGTGCCCGGATCCCAGAACCGGCGGGCCCGGACGCCCGTCAGGTTCTCGAGCAAACGTGCGGGCAAGCCAAGCCGCGCGTAGGTCGAAGACATCGTATTGTCGATTTCTTCTGTACTGATGCGGTGGGGCGCGTCCACGTGGGCCACGCCGATGATGTTGACGCCCTGGAAACGCATACGACCAGGCAATGTAGCAGACGGGTGCCCTCAGGTGCGCAGCGTCAAGTTTGATCTTCCGACTTTCAGCGCCCCCGAGGACCCGGGTCATCAAGCCCAACATGCCACCTGTCAACGACAGTGGCACCATCAAGAAAACAGCAAAGGCCATGTCGACCTTGCGCCAGCGCCGCTGTTACGTTGGTCATTTTCACACGCGCCCAGCACAAACGAATGGTTTACTCCTCCCCCCAATAAGCGATGAAGTCTTGCCTGCCTTGAACGTCACAGAAAACATGATCGTCACGGGAATCGGCCGCGACTTTGGCGCCCGGGTGGCCGTGAGGTCGCTGTCACTTCACGTCGTCCCGGGCAGCATTGTTGGACTCGTGGGACCGAACGGCGCGGGAAAGACCACCGCCCTTTCGATGCTTGCGGGACTCTTGCCTCCGAGCCGCGGTGAAATTCTCGTTCATGGCACGAACCTGTACGCGGGGGGACCAAGCGCCCGTGCAATCCTTGGATACGTACCACAAGAACTGGCCCTCTACGGCGAATTGAGCGCGCGACAGAACCTTGCCTTCTTCGCCAGCCTCTTCGCCGTTCCGAGAACCCACGTTGCAAGCCGGATCGAAACTGCGCTCCACTTTGCGGGGTTACAAAGCCGCGCCGGTGATCGCGTCGCGCAGTTCTCGGGGGGAATGCAACGGCGTCTGAATCT
>JAYUPZ010000212.1:0-1996 GCA_043759805.1 Myxococcales bacterium
CGAATTCCCGGTGGAAAAGCCGGTTGGATCTCGGAGGATGCGATTGAGATAGTTGAAACGTCGGAGTCTGTGTCAGGAGAGACGGGTGACGGGGAACCCGAAACACCCGCATCACCTCCGAAGCCAGACGTCATCAAACCGCTGATTTACGTCAAGGACTTGGCGCATCTCGCGGAGTTAACGGCCAGTGATGCGATTGTCGGCCCGATGGCGGAAAAACTGGAACGGCGACGAACCACGGGTTTTGGTATTCTTATCGGAGGGACCCTGGGAGGCATGACCGCCGCAGCGCTTGGCTTGACGGTTTTGCAAAGCAAAGCGTGTATCGCTGGCCCCTACCCGGACAGTAAGGAAGCTTGTAACAGCGGCCCCAATGAAGCCTTGCTCGTGGGGGGGCTCGCCGCCGCCGGTGTGGCCGCCATCGTCGCCCTGCTCGTCAATCCTGATCGTGAAGATCTACTGGACCTGCTGAATCAATGGAACACACGTCACCCGGAGGACCCGTTTACGATCACAGGCGGAATGGGAAGTTCGCGATGACAAAGAGGCAAAGGTATAGAGATTCGTTTGCTCTATGTTTGATTTTGAGCATCGCTTGCGTAGGTTGCATGGGGATTGATCGTCCACCTGCGGTTATCGAATACAAGATTGATGGTGCCGGGGAACGTCGGCGAGAACTACCATCTCTCGGTTTCCTCTTCGTCGAAGTGGGCGCATCCGGCGACAACTTTTACTCGTTGGGAGACACTACGGATATAGGGTTGTGGGTAGAATCGCTGGAAACTGGCATCCATGAGGGGAGGCAGAATAAGGTTTCGTTTAATTTCGATTCTTCAAAAAACTGCGACGTCCCGGACGTCTCCATTACGATTGATGAATCTGGGGATTCGCCCGGGGATTTGATTCGTGGCAGCTTCGAGGCCAGCGTGTGTTCTTTCCTGGGTCAAGATTCGGTCCTTGTCGAGGGACGTTTCATCGCCGAACGCGAAGACTGATAGCGCTTCGTTTCTTCCGCGACAACGATGGGTGTGAGCCTACTGTGCAACCCCGAATACCCCGGTCACAGCCGCGCGTGAATCCAACGTGACCATGCTTACCGGCGTCGCAGACGAATTGTCGAAAGTGGGCCGGTAACCCAGCACCGCTCCAGATCCTGCGGACGCCATGCTGCCTGACATCAACATCGGATTTTTCACCGGCGAAGGTTGGGTCGTGATGGGGGTTGTCTGGATACGCAATCCTGTCTCGTCCATGCCGACCACCGACAGCTTGCTATCGGTTCCCTGGGCATCGCCGAACACAAAACCGATCGCAAAGTTACGGCCGGTGGCCGCAATCGCCACATCGCCCAAATTCGGTTGCTGCGCGAGGCGAAACGTTTCGTTGCATCCCGTGGGCGTCGCGCAGATTCGGCTGCGGAGTTGGTTGCATGAACTGGCAGAGCAGGTGTCGGGTAGAATGAAGGCTTCGACTCTGCCACTGTCGCTGAGATCATTGCCAATCGCGATACCGAATTTTCTCGTCGAGACGTTCCAGGCCACGGAAACGCTGTCACCCGAATTGATGCATCTTTCCTCGACACACACTTCTTTCGGCCAGGTCGATCGGTTCGGGGTTTCCCATGTCCCTGAACCAGAGCGGGTCGTGATTTCAATGTCTTCACTGCGCGAGCTGTTCCACGCCAGGATAAAGCGATTGGAAAGCGACGAATAGGCAAGCGACGGGCTTTGTATGGATGTGCGACTTGCAACCGTGGTGCGATTGGAGATGACGCCGTCGCCCGTCATGTTGAGCGAAAGCAATTCGGTTTCCGAATGATAGACACAGTGAAACGACGTGGCGGACAACACGACCGCTCGTCCCCCCGTGTGCAAGGTTCCGAATGACGTGTCGAGGCTAAAGTGGTGGCCGAGTGCGCCGGTTGCGGAATCGACGAGTACGGCATGCGGATCGGTGTCGGTATTGCTAAATTTCGTGGTGAAGGTCACCAGGAACT
>JAYUPZ010000213.1:0-20054 GCA_043759805.1 Myxococcales bacterium
GTTGGCATAAGTTCCCACTGCGCCGGCGATCTTCCCGACCGCAACTTCCTGTCGTGCGTGCAGAATCGCAACACGGGCGCGCGCGATCTCCGCATAGAAGCCGGCGAAGACGATGCCTGCCGTGATCGGTTCAGCATGAATGCCGTGTGAGCGACCTATCATGGCCGTCTTGCGATGGGCATCTGCCTGTTTGCGGCAAGCGTTGAGCAAGCCGTCAATGCCACCCAGGATCACGTCCACCGATGCGACGAGCTGGGTTGCGAGCGCTGCGTCCAGAACATCGGACGAGGTCATGCCGAGGTGGAGCCAGCGCGACGGCTCGCCAGCCAATTCCTCGACATGGGTCAGGAACGCGATCACATCGTGGCGGGTGCGCTGTTCGTGCGCATCGATCGCAGCCGGCACCAATTTGCCCTCAGCCCGTTCACGAACCGCGGCGGCGGTGCCTTTCGGAACGGAACCGGCCGCTTCCATCGCCTCGCAGGCGGCGAGCTCCACTCGCAACCATGCGGCGTACCGATTCGCATCGGACCAGATATCGGCAACGTCGGGTCGGCTGTAGCGTTGAATCATGAAAGAACGAGCCCTTGATACAGGGTCCGCTCTCACGATTCAACAGTGTAGTTACCAGATGATCGAAACACCCTCGTAGGCACCAATTGACGCATCAGGCGTGACGATGGGTAAACCGCGCTCAAGCGCCGTCGCGACGATCGTCCGGTCGCAAAGGTCGTCGTGGTGGGGCGGCAACAATGCGGCCCGGGCGGCGATCGAACCCGATATGGGGATCTCCTGCAGCGCGAAAAACTCGAGGGCCTCCCGGTACCAATCGTCGGGTGGCATTGGGAGCTGCAATGCACGCATCCGATAGCGTGCTGCAATCTCAAATGCCGAAATCGCGGATACAAAAAGAGGCCCGCGGGCTTCACGCAACGCTCGGCGGGCCTCTTCGGATAATTTCGACTTGTCCGCGGCGAGCCACAACACCGTACAGGTATCGAGGAGCATCGCTAGCCTTTCCGGGCCGAAAACGCAGCACCCGGCAATGGAGCACTGGGGTCTTCACCAAAACTGACCGGGAACAGCCTGGGATTATCCGCACCCACGTTCCCGTGTTGAACGTGGGGTCGCAACTCCGCGATGGGTCGACCGTGCCGACAAATCAGCACGATCTCTCCAGAGGTTTCCACATCAGCGAGGAGTGCGGATAGCCGCGTCTTCGCTTCGTGCGTGTTGACCACTTTCATTTAAACTAAGTTTAGTTTAGTTTTAAGCGAACTACAAATTTTCAGAGCAATCAGACTTGAGCGAGCCTGATTTAGAGGTGAGCGTGTAAATAAACTAAGTCTAGGTTAGTTTATTGTCAATCGAGAAAATTCGTCGCCTCTACTTTTCCCATTGGCTCGGACTTGGGGGTTTTTTAGGTCAACGCACCCGACCCAGGAGAGTCCCCATGAATCGTTGCCACCGAAAATCCGCCCCGTTATTGACCGCCGCGGCCTTCGTCCTTTCACTGGCCTGCGCCGGTGCGGACGTGCATGAGGGCGCCCCGATCGGCAACAATTCGGGAACCGGGGGTAAGGGCGGAGGCCCCAACGTCCACTTTGGCGGCCAGAAGGGTACGGAGCCCTTTGCGCTGCCCTGCCCCGGAGACCTCTGCGAGGATTTTCCGGAGAAACCCATCATCGAAGCGGGTGCCGATGGCGCGGTGGCGAAGTTTGCGTCTCCCGCAGGATCGGGCGCCGGGCCGTGCGTGGTCGAACCTGAAGCGGGTTCCTTATTCCCTTCCAACTGGCTTCGGCCACGCGTTCGATGGACGGGTGGCACCGGACCGACCCAGATTCGTATTACGACCGCCCGGCAAAAGCATCCACTCGTCGTCTACACGACTCAGAGCGAGTGGAAGATGCCGGTCGAAATCTGGAGGAGCTTGTCGGGACATAATCGCAATGAACCCATTCAGATCGAGGTCCGGCAGGAATCGGGCGTGAGCAAGACATCCTTCACGGTCGCGTGGGTCACTGCCGAGGGGAGCATGGTCTACTGGGCAGCAAAGCCCTCCGAGGTCGGTAAAGATCCCATCGACAAAAGCGCTCTCGAGGACTCGGAACTGCGTGGTTTTGCGGTTGGCGACGAATCGACCATCAGTGCCTTGCGCATCCCTCAGGTTGAGCAACCGAGCCGGGAACAATCCATGAACCCTCGGCCCGTGCGATGCATTGGCTGTCACGTGGCAACACCCGATGGTCAGTACGTGGCGTTCACCGATCACTGGCCGTGGAATACGGCGATCGCGGGCGTAAAGCCCGGTATCACCGGAAAATCGCTGCCTGAGCTTTCGGGTGGAGGTCTCTCTGCGGTCAATCGACCCTGGGGAGGCATGATGACTTTCTCAGCGCAACACTGGGTCAAGGGTGATCGCACGATGGTGCTTGGGTCGAGCATGCAAAATCCAACGCAACCCTGGAGCACCGACAACAAGGCCAAGGCCGAATTGCTGTGGTACGATTTGGAATCCGCCACCCCCACCGATCCGAAGGTCACGGTTGATGGCGCCCAGTTCGGCAAGCTGTTGCGCATCGGCGACGCCCGTGGCGCTGCCAGCCCGGACTGGGGCAATGCAAGCGACACCATCGTGTACGCCTCCACCGCCGGCAACCTCGACGGTCGATTGGAAACAGGCGCAACCGATCTGTACACCGTGCCTTACGCTGAACGAAAAGGTGGCATGGCCCTGCCCGTTCCAGGTGCTTCCGAGACCGGCTTCGAGGAGTACTACCCGGCGTTTTCACCGGACGACAATTTCATCGCGTTCAACCGACTGCCCGCGGGTCAGAAAATGTATGCAAACCCAAACGCAGAATTGTTCGTGGTGTCGACCCGCGGCCAAAATGCGTCCGCTGTTCGATTGAACGCCAATGATCCGCCCGCGTGCACCGGGAAAAAAAGCCCCGGCATCAACAACCACTGGGCTCGCTGGTCGCCCGTTCATCAGAGTGTCGGGGAAGCGACGGTTTACTGGATCGTTTTCTCGTCGAATCGGGCTGACATCCCGGCGGTTCGCAGCGAATACAAAAACCCGGCCATGCCCAACGGCAGCACCGTCTCGGTTTCGCAGCTTTATCTAACGGCTGTCGTCGAGGACGAAGGCGGTATCCACACCTACCCGGCGATTTACATGTGGAATCAGTCGACCGATACCCTGAACACCACTCCGGCCTGGGAGGCGTTTCAATTACCTCCCGTTGAATAACCAAACCCCAGGTGCGCCATCGCACGAAGGCGGCCCAAAACCCGCCTTTTCGTGATGCGTGGGACCGAGTAGTCTATCGCGCCAATGACAAGCCGTTTCCGTGTCCTTCTGCCCGCAATTTTATCGTGCGGACTTTCTTGCGCTGCAACCCCAAAAACGTCGGGCCCCGAAACAGTCTCCACGCCTGTCGCATCCGCTTCCGACGAAGCGAGCTTGCCCGTCAAACGCGAAGTTTTCACACCAAACGAAGCTGCAATGGCGGACGCCCAAAAGCAGCTTTCACTTGTCAAGCTTCCCAAGGGGATGCGAGCTGAAGTTTGGGCCGCAGAACCGTTGCTCGAAAACGCGGTCGCGTTTTCCTTTGATGAGCAAGGTCGTGCCTACATCGCAGAAACCTTTCGCGTACACACTGCGGTCCTCGACATCCGCAGCCGTCACGAATGGCCGAGTGAGACCTACACGAAGACGATGACGGATGCCGAAAAGAAAAACATCCGAAACGAAACGCTCGACGCCGAGCTTGGCGCGAGGACGATTCAAGACCGCGAAAAATTGATTCGCAAATACTTCGTCGATGAGTTGAATCGGTTCACCGATTCGTCCGAGGTCATCAAACGCGTCGTGGACAGCGATGGCGATGGATTCGCTGACCAGGCAACGCGATTCGCGGAGGGATTCAACGGTATTCTTGATGGTGCGTTGTCCGGCGTGTTGGCGCGCAAGGGGAAAGTATTCGCCACAAATATTCCCTCGGTGTGGTCGCTACAAGATCACGATAACGACGGATTCGCGGATTCTCGCGACGAACTATCGACCGGTTACGGGGTACGTTTTCAGTTCTTTGGCCACGACATGCATGGCCTTCGCATGGGCCACGATGGCCGCATCTATTTTTCGATCGGTGACCGCGGAGCGCATGTGACAACCCGCGAAGGTACGATCCTGGACATTCCGGAAACCGGCGGCGTGTTCCGTTGCGATTTAGACGGCAGCAACCTCGAACTCTTCCACATTGGATTGCGCAACCCGCAAGAGCTGGCGTTCGACGATCACGGCAACTGGTTCACCGGCGACAACAACTCGGACGGTGGCGATCAAGCGCGGGTGGTACAGCTTGTCGAAGGTGGCGACAGCGGGTGGCACGTTGGTTACCAGAGCCTGGAACACCCCACACCGAGAGGACCCTGGAACGCTGAAAAACAGTGGATTCCGGCCTGGAAAGATCAGGCAGCCTACGTTGTTCCGCCCGTTGCCAATCTGGCCAATGGTCCGTCAGGTCTCGTTTATCACCCCGGCACGGGTGCAGCGCCCGACTTCAAAAAGCATTTCTTTCTCGTCGACTTTCGTGGTCAAGCCTCGTCAAGCGGCGTGTTGTCTTTCCGGCTCGAAGAAAAAGGCGCCGGATTCAAAATGGCCAAGCACGACGAGTTTGTATGGGGCGTGCTCGCCACCGACGTTGACTTCGGACCCGATGGAAACATGTACGTGCTCGACTGGGTCCGCGGCTGGGACATGACCGGTCAGGCGCGCATCCATCGCATTCGTGACACGGTTCCGGCGGCCAATATCGATTTGCGCCCAATCTTGTCTCGCGATTTGGACAAGGCTGACGATGCTGAATTGACGACGCTTCTCGGCCACGCCGATCAAAGGGTTCGCCTTGAGGCTCAGTTTGCGCTTGCAAAGACCCTGCGGTCCAACGTCCTGCGCGCTGTCGCAACCAACGAGGCAGCACCTGAGCTTGCTCGACTTCATGCCATTTGGGGCGCAGGACAGCTGCTCCGTCTATCAGCACCCGCCCCCCTCATCGAGTCGACGGTGGCGCTGTTGCAGGACAAAAACGCCGAGGTTCGGGCGCAGGCGGCACGAGTCCTGGGAGACGCATTTCGTGCTCCGGCCATCCAGGAGATTGCAGGTGGACTCCTGCCCCTTTTGAAAGATCCAATTTCACGGGTGCGTTTCTACGCTGCCATCACCCTCGGCAATCTTAAACATACTGCTGCATTCGCAGAGCTGGTAGCGCTTGCGGCGCGCGATGCAGATCGTGACCCGTTGCTTCGCCACGCGAGTGTCATGGGTTTACTTGGTACAGGCTCGGACCAAGAGATCCTCGGGCTCGCTAGCCACAAAAGCCGCGCGGTTCGCATGGTCGCGGTTGTTGCGCTTCGACGCAAACACAATCCAGCGGTCGCCACTTTCTTGAACGACAGGGATCTCGGGGTAGTCCGCGAAGCTGCACGCGCAATCAATGACGCCCGAATCGTTGAAGCCCTTCCGCAACTGGCGGCGCTCGGCGACAAAAGCGGAGCCGTCCTCCGCGACGCCCCGATTCTCCTGCGCGTCGTCGAGGCGAACATGCGCATGGGTGATGCGGTTGGGGTCGGTCGACTGAGCCGCATTGCAACCAACAACAGCATCACGCCGGACGTTCGAGCAGAGGCGATCGCATCCCTTGCGGCTTGGCCCAAGCCTAGACCGAGGAATCGTGTCACGGGTCTGTATCAGCCAGACACGGTGGCAAACCGCGACGAAAGGCTGGCGAAAACAGCAGCCGAGACGGCCTTGCCGAAGATTCTAAAGGTATCGAACAACAAAATGATGGTGACTTTTCAGAAAGAAGCCGTCGCCGCTGCAGTGGCTTTGAAGGTCTCAAGCGTCGGTGCCCAGCTCGAAGCGATGGCAAACGGAAAGACGCTCGATGCGTCGCTTCGACTCGCCTCCGTCAATGCCCTCGCAACACTTGGCGATGCTCGAATCGACGGCGTCTTGACGCGAATCGCGACCGACTCGGACGAACGTATGCGGCTTGCAGCGATGAGTATTCGCATCGCTCGCGACGCGACGCAGGCGGTTCCCATTGCACTTTCAGCCCTGTCAAAGGGTGGCGTGAAAGAGAAACAAATGGCGATCGCGATCCTGGGGAAGAATGCAAGCCCGGAAGGCAATCGGGAACTTCAGAAACTCGGAGAACAGCAGCTGTCCGGAACATTGCCCACGGGATTGATGCTCGATGTAATCGAGGCACTCGCCGCAAGGACGGATGACAATTCGAAAACCATCGTGGCCGCCATCGAGGGCAAGCGCCCAGCAACTGAAACCGGTCCTTTCGTCGAGGCGCTGGAGGGTGGAGACGCCGAGGCCGGGCAGCGCATCTTTTCGTATCACGCCCAAGTTCAATGTCGACGATGCCACACCACCGAAGGGCACGGCGTGACCGTTGGTCCGGGCCTTGAAAGTGTAGGAAAGAACCACGATCGCAATTACCTGCTCGAAGCCATCGTTTTCCCGAGCAAACACTTCGCACCGGGGTTCGAGTCGGTCATGTTGACCATGAAGGACGGCGGCATCCATGGCGGAACTGTCAAGAGCGAAAACAAGACCGACCTGTCACTCGAATCGATCGAAGAGGGTCTTGTGAGTCTACAAAAAACTCTAATCGCAGAACGCGAGCGCGGTGTCTCGGGTATGCCCGAAGGATTCGGCTACATTCTGTCTCGACGGGAACTGCGTGATCTCGTCGAGTATCTCGCCTCGCTCAAAAACTAGGGAATCTGAGTCGGCAGGATGCCCGTACCGACCATCACACCGACGGCCCCGACTAGCACGAACACAACTGCTCGTATTGTGGAGCGGTTGACGATGCGTGTGAGCAAATTTTCCTTATCGGCGCGGGGCCGAACGAAGACCTGCAAAATACCGCTGGCCACCAGAAGCACTCCGGAGAACAGAAAAAATGATTTCACGCCAAGCCTTTCCCGGACACAGAGAGTGTTCCCATGGTGTTGTAGAGTGCCATGATCTTCTGGGTCAGCGGACCGGGAATACCGTCGCCGATATTCTGACCATCAATTCGTACGACGGGTAGCACGCCCCGGGCGGCACTGGTCAAAAACGTCTCATCTGCATCGCGCAACTCATCGGGTGTAATGCGCGACTCGTGCACGGGGATTCCGGCGGCTCGAACAACCTGCAAGACCTTCGCACGGGTGATCCCTGCCAGGATTCCAATGTCGAGCGCGGGTGTCCGAACGATACCGCCGGCCACCAAAAACACGTTGCTGGTCGCGCCTTCGGCAACGAAGCCGTCCGGAGAACAAAGAATCGCCTCGTGAGCCTTTGGATTGCGAGCCCGTGCTTCGCGAAGCGCAAGCACGCTCGCGAGATAATTTCCTGATTTGATGGACGGGTCGACCGAACCGGGATGGTTCCGCATTATCGAGACTATCTCGGCGAAAACCCCGGCTTTCACCATTTCTGGTGAGGGCGCGTGAAGGGGCGAGACAATAACGACAAGTTCGGGCTTCCCGGGTTCCGCCGGCACGAGTTCAAAGCGACCATCGGCTGTTATTCCGCCGCCCTGCGTGACGACAATTCGGATCCGGGATTCCGGGTTTGCGGCAGCGGCCACCGTTTCGCGGACCGCCTGCTCAATCGTCACACGGGGTGGCACCGATATTCCCAGCTGCAAGGCCGAGTTTTCCAGTCTTTCCAGGTGTTCAGACATCGCGAAAGGCTCACCGTTCATGGTTCCAATGCTCTCAAAAACGCTCTCACCAAAAAGAAACCCCCGGTTGAAGACGGGAATGAAAGCCGCTTCCGGCAACAAAACTCGGCCGTCGACATAAACACGGATTGACATGACGCGCCCGGGGAAGCTAGTACAGCATTGGCATAGGTGCCATGACGTGGCTACCAAGGGGAGTGGACTAAAAATCGTGGTTTTGCGTTGCCGCAATGCGGAGGCGTTCGCCCAATCTTTCAGCAACGCCGCGGGAGGTGTGGAACTGTTCTGTCCCCTCACGTCCCCGGTTGAACTCGGCGACGCAATTGTCGTCGAGTTGGTCTGTAAGGATCTGCCCAATCGGGTCATGTTGAAGGGAACGGCCAAAACGTGGCGCACTTCATTACCCCGCCTTGGTGTTCGGGCGGGTGTCACTGTTGGGGTCGACGCTTCGGAACAACCGAAGATCGATTTCATCCTGCAGACGTTCTCCGGTGAACGCCCCAACGCGCCCCGCCGAAAACATACGCGCCTACCGGTTGGATTACCCGTTTCGGTTCGATTCGAGGAACAAACGCGTTCTCGCTCGGCGATCCTGCGGGAAATTAGCGTGAACGGCGGACTTCTAGAGGGAATTGCTCAACCCGCGCTTGGCACCCAGCTGGTTCTTCGCCTTGATTCGCCGGGCAGCGAACAACCGATGGAGCTTGCCGGACGAGTGCTATACCATGCCGACAAAGACGGAACTGGGATCAAGTTCCTGTTCCGCGAGGGCGGGGGTTCGCGGCGGTTGCGCGAGCTGATTCGCCGATTCAAAAAGCCATAACCATGGCTGATCAACTGCTTCTGCTTTCCGCAGCACAGATCCAGACCGCGGCCAGCGTCGGAAGATTGTCGCGCCTCACCGAGCGTCTGATTCAGGAACGGGCCTGGTCTTCACTTGAAGTGCTCTTCGGCCAAGCGGGCCTCGAATCCATACCACTTGACGAACTCGATGCGGCGGCGCGTGCGACCAACGTGGCGGTGCAACACATTCCTGACAGCAACATCCGGCCAGGGCTTTTGAAAGATCTGCATTCCGTTCGTACGCTTGCCGCGCGAACCATTGTCCGACGGTTGCGACACGACCCACTGACGGCGCGAGAGAAAGAAACCCTCGCTCTGGCAGGCGAATTATTTTTCCAGGCTGAACGCGTCCGCGAGGCGGCCATGTCGTTCGAGCGAGCGGGACGAGACGCAGATGCCGCCGATGCATACGGTGTACTGGGCGATATCGAAAAGATGGAATCGTGTCACGCACGCCTGGATGAAACCCGCGATCAAAACAGGCGAATTCGGCAAATTCGCCTGGCGGTCGACCGCGAGCTGACCAACGGACAGCGGAGCGCTGCGCTCAAATTGCTGGGAACGTTTTCGAGTGGAGAAATCGAAGCTGCATCGCTTTCCGAAATCCGAATTCGACTCGACTCAGGATTGATCCGAGGGCGAACCGTCACCCTCCGTCGGCGTGCCGATCCCGCGTCGACGATTGTTTTCACCTGTGCTCCGACGGTCATGGGTCGCGATCCACAGTGCGACTTGCCGTTGCGAGATCCATCGGTATCACGGCGACACGCCGCTTTTTCTTTTGATGGGACACGCTTCATAATCGAAGATTTGGCATCCCGCGCCGGGACCTGGTTGGGTGGTGCACGCGTCGCTGGCAGCTTGTTGCTTGGAGGCAGCGAGGAACTGACGCTGGGTGAGCACTGCCGTATTTTACTTGAAGAAGTGATGACCGGTGTGCTGGTGGTGCGTGGACGAAGCGGTCTCGATCGAACGTTGCACGCGGTTGTCGGTGCGCAACCCATCGACCTCAAGGTACTGGCACCGGAAGCCGCTGGACTGCTGCTGATTTTGAACGAAGACGTGGCCCGGATCCAGCCAACCGAAATGGCGCCTTCTGTTCGAATCGGTGACGTGCGCCTGTCCGGTCGTTGCGATCTTTTGCACGGTGATGTGATTGAGTTCCAGAACACGGGGGATCGACCTTCGGTATTGTGGGAGATCGTTTGAACCCATGAACTCCGAGGAACTCAGTCGGTTGCGACATCTGTTGGTACAGAGCCCGCAGGACCGAAACATACGTTTGCAACTGGGGCGTATGCTGGCGCAAGACGTGGATCTCGATGCCGCGCGTGAAGTCTTGGGACCGCTCGTTCGAGTGCACGTTCCAAGCCTCGAACCCGATGATGAACTCACTTCCGAGGCGATAGTTCTAGTCGCACGTCTCGAAACGCGAGCGGGACGCCGAAAAGCTGCGTCCGATCTATGGCAACGTTTAATCGCCGAAAACATCGATCATCCCGAAGCCCGTGCACAGTTGGTGCGGATGCAATCGAGTAACCACACCCCTTTGCCACCCGCACGACCTCGCAACGAAGCAACACTGGTGTCGCCGCTGGGCGTCCCCGCGGGGCGCTACGATCTGGTGCGGGAGATTGGACGCGGCTCCACGTCCACGGTCTATCTGGCGGTTGATCGCGAACTCGCACTCAACGTTGCACTCAAGGTTCTGCACCCCGAGTTGGGTGCTACGAATAAGAAGCAAGCACGGGAACGATTCTTTTGGGAAGCCAGAGCGGCCGCGCGTCTGCGCCACCCGGGCGTCGTCGCCGTCTACGATCTAGACGAACGCGCCCGAAGCCTCGCGATGGAATACCTTCCGGGTGGAACTCTGCGCTCGCGTATTTCCGAAAACATCGCACCGATTCTAATTCCTGAAATCCTTGAAACAGGGCGTAGCCTTCTGCACACCCTCGCCTTCGTGCACGAAACCGGATTGGTTCACGGCGATCTAAAACCCCGCAACATCCTTTTACGCGCACCGGGACTTCCCGTTCTCGCCGATTTCGGCGTCGCGCGTCTCGTGGCGGACGACCCGAGAAATGCGCATGGTCCGGCCGGAACGCCGCTTTTTCTGGCCCCCGAGCAACTGCAGGGCGCCCCACCCTCGCCCGCCACAGATCTGTTTGCCGTCGGTGCCGTTCTCTGGGAAATGGTTGCGCGCCGTCCGATGCGCACTCTGAGTGATTTAGTCGCGGGCCGCCATCGACCCGCTTCGTTGCCGGAGGAAGCTGTCGAACGCAGCGCTGGCGTCCCGATGGCGGATGAGCTGTTCGCGCTTTTGCTCGGCCTCACGGCACTAGCCCCCTCTGATCGCCCAGTATCCGCTCGACACGCTGTCGCAATGATTCGCTGAAAACTCGACGGATTGCCGGTAACATGCGCCGGTCATGCAGGTCGCTTCTCATACCCGTTCCCATTCAGTCGCCCTCTTCATTGCGTTTCTCGCGGGGACGTTCGTCCTCCTCGATTCGGCGCCAGCCAGTGCGCAGCCCGAGAACCTCCTCACGGGCAAGACAGTTGAAAGCTCGAATGGTGTAAGCCGAGTTCAACAGCTCGCCGATGGCATCGCACCCGAGGAGGGGGCGTTTTGGCTCACCGACGTTACTTCGCGACTTGGCTCACCCGCGGCGCAAGTCACCTGGGATCTCGGCAAGGCCGAAAGCATCCGGTGTGCGCAGCTTCAGGGTGACAACAACGATATGTACTTCGTTTCGGGGTCCCTCGACGGCATCAACTTTTTCCCGATCTGGACGGCCGGACCTGCCGACGGCGCCGGCATGCGTTACCGACACGGAAAGATCGTTGCCACGGCGCGATGGATTCGTACCACAGCGTCCGGCGGAGATGGCATGTACGCCATCGGTGATATGGCCCTGTTTGCGGCCTGCCCGACCGCGATGCCCGTCGATCCCCAGCGGATCAATGGCGAACCTGTTGCCGAATCGGCCTTTACGTCGCTGTTGGTATTCGCGGCCGTTCTGCTCGTGGTCATCCTCCTGTCGAATAGCCGCAACGTGAAAGTCACGCTGCTATTCGCGCTCGTGCCTCTGTTTCTATTCATCAGCTTGTACGACCAACTGTCTGAACTTTACCCGCTGTTCAACAGCTACGGCATCGCCTCGCTGCAAAACGAACAGACCTTCGAGGCCGCCATTCGGGCGCTCGTCGCCGCTCTGGCCGCCGTTGTCATTTACAAGGAGACTTTTGCGCGCCTGAAAATTCACCCGCGCGTCCGAAACGTCATCCTCGGCTTTCTCGCCATCGTTTCGATTGGCTGTTACTACCACTTTGGTGCGGCCCAGTTCTTCAACCATGGCAACGGCCAGCGAACCCACGTTCACACCTTCGACCAGCGCCACTATATTCCCATGGCGAAGTACTTCGACGAACTGAAGTTCGACGGATTGTACGCCGCCAGCGCTGCCGCCTATGTCGATTTGGCCGGTAAAAAGATAGAGGACATTGGTGAGGTCGAGTTCCGTGATCTGCGCTCAAGCCAGATGCGCAAGGCGATCGATATGAAAGATCACATTGAGGAAGTGAAACGCCGCTTTTCCGATGAACGTTGGTTGGCCTTCAAGGCAGACATGCGAAACTTCGTCGAGATCATGGGTCCCGGAGACTATCTCGGCGGCATGAGTGATCACGGCGGCAACGCGACGCCGGTATGGTTGATTGGTGCCTACGCCCTGCTGCACGACGCTCAGTTCACAGAACGAAACCTGGTGTTGGTTGGGTTAATCGATCCGGTCCTGGTTCTTTTGCTCTTGCTTGTCGTGTGGCGAACCTTTGATTTCCGAATGGCGGCGTACGTCGCGATTCTTTTCGGTGCCACCGACTTCTACATGTTCGGTACGAATTTGATGGGCTCGATTCTGCGCCAAGATTGGCTCGTGGCATTGGGTATCGGCGCGTGTGCAATCAGGCGCAATCGGCCAATGCTGGGAGGCGCACTGCTTGCCTACGGTGGACTCATTCGCGCCTTCCCGGCCGTATCGACGATGTTTCTCCTGGTTCCGATTTTGTGGCACATCATCGATCATCTCCGAGTCGAGAAGAAGCTGCCGACCTTCCGGGGGTTGATGAAGTCGCAGCAAGCGGCGATGCGTGCCATCGCGGGCGCCACATTGTGTGTAACGCTTTTCTTCGCTGCCACGTCGATAACCTACGGCGCCGGCAATTCATGGGGGAATTGGGCCAAGAAGATCGCCATTCACGCCAGCGATCCCAGCGTCAACAACGTGGGTCTCCGCAACGTCATGGCGTTCAAGCCATCCACAACTGGCAAGAGCCTGCGCGATCGCAACGTCCCCGATGTCTGGGGAGAATGGATGCGGCGCTTTGAAGAGACCCTGAGTCAGCGTCGGGTCCTGTTCATCGCAGCAATGTTCGCCTTTGTCGCAGCGGCGTTCCTGGCCTGTCGAAAACGAAAACTGGAACAGACTGCATTGCTGGGTCTGCTCATCATTCCGTTTGTGTTTTATCCATCAAACTACTATTTGCACTACATCTTCCTGCTGCCCATAGCGATCGCCGTCATCACGCCTTCAGATGCCGAGAACAAGCGATTCGCCAACGGCATGATCGCGCTGATGGCAATCTGTGTTGCTCAGTTCTTCACGCTGGCGGAAGGCTGGACCGACCTACGCTTTACCTACCAAAGCTTCATTGCGCTCGCTGCATTCGTGATGTTGGTGCTGCCACCCGCACTCGACACCATCAAGGAACTGCTGCCGCCGCCCGTCGAAAAAGAGGAAGCGAAGGCCGAAGCCCAGAGCTGATACCCCGCTTTACCGAGGTGGAAACGTGCCGGCTGCGTGCCGAAGGGCGAGATCCGCCGCAGCAAGATCGTAGTGCGCTTGAGCCAATCCCTCGTGCGCCGCAACGAGGGCATCCTGCGCTTGCAGCAGTTCGATCTGCGTCGTGGCGCCCGCTTCGTACTGTACACGCACAAGCTCCACGGTTTCTTTCGCAAGTTCCACAAAACGTTGAGCGGTTTGAGCACCCACGAGCTTGGTCTCAAGCTTGCGCCGACCGTCCACCAATGTGTCGCGAATGTTCTCCCGAAGCACCGCCGCTTTCGCCTCTGCTTCGGCCACCTGAGCTTGCGCGAGGTGCCTTTGCGCATCTCGCACGCCGCCGTCATAAAGAACCCAGTCAAGCTGCGCGCCAAATGCCCAAGAGTGACGATCGCGGGCAAAGTTGTCGTAGTTGAATCGGCGCGCATTTCCGAAGGCCGATACCGTCGGCGCCCATCTCCACTTGTGAGCATTCGCCTGTTCGTCCGCAGATTTTGCCGCCGCCTCTAAAGCACGGAACTCAGGGCGCAGATGCAAAGCCGAGGCAAGGTCGCTCTCGTCGTGCATTTCGGGCGGAATCGACTGCAGCTTTACCCGAAACGGACCTTCCATCTCGATCAATGTTGCGAGGGCGCGATAGGTGTGAGCCTGCCCATCGTGGGCTTCTCGTTCCATTTGTTCGGCCCTCAACACCGCCATCTGGGCGCGATCGACATCCACCTTGGTAACCGTTCCGGCTTCAAAGCGAGTTATTGCGTTGGTCAAAGTCGATCGCGCGACATTTGCCGACGATTGGCGCGCCGCCACCATCTCATCGGCTATCGACGCCGCGTAGAACATTTGTGCGGCGGAGATGAGAACGGCGTTCTCCGAGATATCGTAGTTCGCCTCCGAAACACGCACTCCTGCCTTCACAGCTGCAAGTGCGGGATAAGCCGCAGGCGCAATCAACGGTGCGGACAGCGATACCACCCCATCCAGCTGATTGCTCGGCTGCAAGAGCAAGGGTGATCCAGCAAAGCCCAACTCGACTTCCTTGTAGTTGTGCGTGTAGCGACCCTGAACCGCGACGGACGGAAACAATGCAGACCAGGCTTGCTCGATATTGGTTTGGGCCTGCGCAAGCCGAGCGCGTTCGGCGACGAGGCTGCGGTTGCGTTTCTTTGCAGCGCGGAGTGCATCTTCCAGGGTCAACTCGGCAACGTCTTGTTCTTTCGCAACGCCGACGAGCGGGAATAGTTGCGGTAACAGTTGCAACATTGCGGCCACGCCCCAGACCTTTGCGCGCTTCATGACAACACCTCGGTCGGCACTGGTTTCTCGGTTGACGCGTGCGCTCGATCTTCAGAGGCATCCATGATTTCGCTCGCCCCGGTTTCGGAGTCGGGACGCGGCTGCATTCGGAAGATGCGCCGTAGAAAGACTGCCATATCGTCAAAAAGCGAATAGACAACGGGCGTCGCAAGCAAGGTCAGCAACAGCGAGAGGATCTGACCACCGACCACCGGACCGGCCGTGGCACGGTTGAATTCCGCGCCAATTCCCTTTGAAGTCACAAGGGGAGCCATCCCGGCCACAAACGCGAGGGTTGTCATCAATATTGGCCGCAAACGATCGCGATTTCCCATCAAGATGGCCTCGCGACGGCTGTGCCCCTGCCGTCGCAGACGATTGATGTGATCGATCTGCAAGATCGAATTTTTCTTGACCACGCCGAACAGCACCAAGATGCCCAGCATCGTGAAGATATCCAACGACTGTTTAAAAATGATGAGCGAAATGAGAGCGAAGGGCACAGTCAGGGGCAGCGAAATCAAAATCGTGATGGGGTGCAACCAGGATTCGAATTGGGCTGCGAGAATCAAATACATGAAGATGAACGACAGCCCGAACGCGATCATGAAGCTTTGGCCGGTCCGCTTGATTTCCTTCGACTGACCAAACGCCGCGAACTGGTACTGCGACGGAATCTTCATTTCGCCCACGATTTTTTCGAGCGCGGTGCCAACCTCGGAAGCGCCGACACCGGGGGCGGTGTTGGCAAAAAACGTCACCTGACGTTGACGGGCCAGACGCGAGATCTTGGAAGGTCCGCGCGCCGGTTGCAAATCAACCACATCGAGGAGCGGAACCGAGCCCAACTTTGTCGATGAGACCGAAAGCATTCCGAGCGCCTCGGTACTGGTCCTGAAGCGTTCTTCGGCTCGCAGGAAAATGTCGTATTCGCGACCCTGCTCCTCGAAGCGCGAAATCTTCACGCCACCAATCATCACCTGTGCTGCGCTTGCCACGTCCAACACGCTGACTCCGAGGTCGGCGGCCTTTCGTCGATTCACAACCGCAACGATTTCGGGATTGCCGGTGATTAAGGACGTGTCGATGTCGACGGCACCCGGAATGGTCTTCATTTTCTTTGTGATGGCGTCGGCGTATTCGGTGAGCCGTTCAAGGTCGGGACCCGTCAGGGTGTATTGAACCGTCGCCGTGCTGAACGCACCACCACCAAAGGCCGCCACTGCCAACACCGAGGTTCGATACTCCGGAGGCAAACGCGGGATGATCTCCTTGCGCGTTCGTGCCTGCAGCTCGTCCTGGGTCAGCGTCCGTTGATCCGGGGGCACAAGCCGTACGAAGATGGACGCCAGATTTCGCGTCTTCGTGCTGTTGTCTCCGATGGTAACCATCGTCGCCGAGACCTCTGGCCATTCCCGAATCTCTCGCGCGATGCGCTCGGCGGCGATTTGAGTTGCAACCAGACTGGTGCCTTCCTGCGTGAGAACACTGACCTCGAATTGAGCCTCGTCATTCTTTGGCAAGAAACCGGCGGGAACCATCTTGCCGAGAACACCGATCGAAAGAAGTGCCAGCACCGAAGCCAAGACGACCACCCAGCGGTGATCCATGGAGAAGGCCAGTATCTTCATATAGACGCGCTCGATGGGTCGATAGAAAATATCCACCAGGCGCTCAAGCAGGTTCTTCGTGCGCAATTCTGGGGGTCGCGTATCCAAACGCAACCACCGAGACGCCAACATCGGCGTCAGCGTAAAACTGACAAAAAGCGAAATCGCAATCGCCGCGCCCATGGTCAACCCGAAGCTGCTCAGGAAGCGTCCCGGAATGCTGTTCATGAACGCAACCGGCAAGAACACCGCCAGTAAAGACAGTGTGGTGGCCAGAACGGCCAATCCGATTTCTCGCGTGGCGTAGATAGCGGCGGGCATTGGCCGAATGCGCTTTTCCTCAATGAACCGAAAGATGTTTTCGAGAACAACGATTGCGTCGTCGATGACGATGCCGACAGCCAGCGCCAGCGCAAGCAAGGTGATGATGTTGAGCGTAAAACCCAACAGCCACATCACCAGGAACGTGCCGATGAGAGAGGTCGGAATCGCGAGCGCGGCGATAATCGTACTGCGAACGTTCCCGAGGAAGAGCAACACAACAATGGACGCAAGGAACGCACCCAGCACGAGGTGCTCTTTCACGGCATCGACACTGGTTCGGGTGCTTTCGGTATTGTCGCGAATCACCGATAGCTTCGTTCCGCCGGGTAACGACGGCTCGATTTCTGCCATCCGTTCGCGCAAAGCATCCACGACCGCCACGCTGTTGGCACCCGATTGCCGTCGAATCGACAACACAACCGCTTGCTGCCCATCGACGCTCGCTGCAGTCTCTGCCTCTTCTTCACCATCGATAACGGTCGCCACATCGCGCACCAAAACGGGATGATCGTTCACCGAGCGGACGATCACCTCCCCAACCGCGGCGACGCTATCCAGCCGACCGCGAACGCGAAACGTCAAGCGCTCCGGTCCCGTTTCGATGGCGCCGCCCGGCGCAGATACGTTTTGCGAAACGATGGCGTGTTGCAGATCGATCGGCGACAAGCCAGCTGCGCGCATGCGGAGCGGATCAATCAACACTTGAACCTGTCGTTTGCGACCGCCCACGACGCTGACCTGACCCACGCCCGGAATGTTCTCGAGCGACTGGCGCACCTCGTGTTCTGCGAGCTCCGTGATTTCACGGACCGAACGGGGAGACTTCATCGCAACAAAAAGAACCGGCGCAGCGTCGGGATCCAGCTTTCCGATGATGGGTGCCTTGGTCCCTTCCGGCAAGTCCAGCATGATGCCGTTTACCCGGTCGCGAACTTCCTGTGCGACGGTATCCACATCTCGATCGAGCGTGAAGGTTACGTATACCTGCGAAACACCCTCGGTAGAAACCGAACGCAATTCCTCAATGCCACCAAGGGTATTGATTGCGCCTTCAATTTTGTCCGACAGTTCGGTTTCGACCTCGGCAGGAGCAGCTCCCGGCAAAACCGTGATGACCGAGATCATCGGGAAGTCAACGCTCGGAAATCGATCGACATTGAGACGCGCGTAACCGACGAACCCAACCACGACGATGGTCAAGATCATGACCATCGCAAATACCGGTCGCTTTACGGATATGCTGGCAAGCCATTGCATGGAGACCCCTCAGTTCACGCGAGCGCCATCACGCACTTCGGGGGTTATCACGGTTACAACGGCGTCACCCGCCTTGATCCCGCGCAGGATGGGCACCAGGCCATCGCGAGGCACCTGCACTTGCACCACCCTATCTTCGAGACGACCATCCACGACAACAAAAACGTGGCGCAAGGTTCCGTCGGCCACCACGGCTGACTCAGGCACCGCAGGGACGATTTGCTCTCCGAGTGCCAGTTTCGCTGTTACGAACATTCCCGGTCGCAGATCGTGGCCGGCGTTGTCCACGATCGCTTCGACGACCCCATCACGGGTCTGCTTTCGCACCGATGGGCCGACATATCGAATGCGTCCGTGGTACGTTTTTCCCTCAACAACAGCCGCCGGTCGAAATTCAATCGACATATCCTGTTTAACGCGAGCAATTTCGCTTTCAGGAACTGTCAATTCGATCCGCAGCGAATCCACAGCCACAAGCGTAACCACCCGCGAATCGGGGCGGACATATTCACCTGCGCTAACGAAACGCTCAACGACCATGCCATTGAACGGCGCGCGAATTTCCGTATCACGCAGCGCTTCGGAAGTCAGCGTCTTGCGCGCCTCTGCTGCTGAAACCGACCACTTGGTTGTTTCACATTGCGTTCGGCTGCGATCGTAGTCAGCCCTCGAAATGGCGCCCTTGCCGAACATCTGTTCGTTGCGCTGACAGTCGAGCTGCGCTTGCGCAGCCTGCACACGCAACGATTCAAGGTGCGCCGTTGCCTCCTGTGCTTGAGCGCCGATAGCACGACCATCGAGTCGGACCAACAACGCACCTCGTTTGACCACCGCGCCGCGCTCCACATGGGTCGCGAGTACCTTACCCGCAGAGCCCGCGGCAACCTCCGCTTCTTCCGCACCGATGAGGGATCCCGAGAGGCTCAACTCTACCGGCACCACCATCGTTTTTGCCGGTGACTGTTGGACTGAAATGGGTGGCGCAACCTTTCGTGTTTCGGTTGATACCGAATCGTCCGTTTTCTTCGCGCAAGCCCACCCGGTCGAGCCAGCCGCAAAGGCCAACAAAGCAATCACCCTTGAGAACAGTGCGTATTCGGTCCGGTGCATCGTTGCTCGGTATAGAACAAACCACTCGCGGGTCAAGCGATAGATCTAGAACGCGTAGACGGCCCCAGCCGTAGCGTCAAACACGGTTCCGAAGGTCGGAAGCACGACAAGAATTTGCGGGAAGTTCACCCGAAGCGACCACCCGTCGAAAAGGGCGTAGTCCGCCGCAGCACCGATACCCGTCAATATCGGCCCCACAAGCACCGTGTCGCTGCTATTCCGTTGCCGATCGACGTTTTCCGGTTCGGCAGGCACGACCAAACGCACGCCCTCGCCGCCTCCCAAGCCAAACCACCCGTGCAAGGTGAGACGGTTCCCGAGGGGATAGGTGTAGATGCCTTTTGCCATCACCGAGAATGCTGCGGATGCTGGGGCACCGGCCATAACGGATTCGCTGCCTTCGTGCAGAATGATTTGTCCGCGAATGGCCAGCGAAGCCGACAAACGATTGGTAAGTCGATATCCGACTTCGGGCGCGATCAAGATCTGTCCAGCCGAACGAAAACCGCCGGCAACAGAAACGGCACCGAGCGTATTTTCGTATTCGTACCACTCGAGCGTCTGAGCGCCGTGGTGTCCGTATCCGGTCCCGATCGCAAGGGAAACCCAGAAACGTCTTTCGGGCGGTGGTTCTCCGGGAAGTCCAAAGATTCGGTCGGCAAGCGGGTTTTCGTCCTTCTCGGAGATCTCAACGCCGCCAATTCGCATCCCGGCAAAGGCATCGAGACCAAGGGGGGGTGCTCCCTTGCGAATCAACATCATGTTGGGACTCATGAAGCTGCCGTTGCTCGCAACTTGCGTACCCTTTTCGTCTTTTGCCTCGAAATAGTAGTGGAGAAATTTTCCGACAAACGCAGCGGCAGGGGCAGCAGCGACAAGCCATCCGCCAGGCGTCCGCGTCACATCTTGTGATGCGAATTCTTCCTTGCCTGACAATCGATAGAAGAACACGACCTTGGCGGCATTAATTTCTGGTTTGAGCACGCATCGAAGCACACCTGTGCGACCCGGAGGTGCTT
>JAYUPZ010000214.1:0-9152 GCA_043759805.1 Myxococcales bacterium
CCAGTTTTGACGCATGGACCATCATGCGGGAAAAGATCAACCTGCTCGGCGCCGCCGTACCCATTTCCGAAGACGATGCCGCCAAGAAGGCTGTTTTTGGTCGCTATGGCGCGGGCGCGACGAAGGACGAGGTCGCGTACATCAATGAAAATGGCGTCGATGCCAATCGTCGCACTGAAACTTTCGCTGCTGTTGAATTGCAGTTCGATACCTGGCGCTGGGCTGGGGTTCCCTTCTTTTTGCGAACAGGCAAGAAGATGGCTCGCAAGCAAACCGAGGTCATCGTGCAGTTTCGCTCGCCTCCCACGAATCTGTTTCGGCACATCGCACCCGAGATGGGTTCGCTGCCGCCGAGTCGCCTGGTCATCAACATCGCCCCCGATGAAGGGATCAGCCTTCGGGTTCACGGCAAGGTGCCGGGTGCCTCGTTGCAGATTGACTCCGCAAAGCTTGATCTTGATTACAAGAAGACCTTCGGTGGCGAGGTTGTCGAGGCTTACGGTCCGCTCTTGCTGGACGCCATGCGAGGCGATCGTACCCTTTACAAGCACAGAGACGAGGTCGAGATCGGATGGCGAATTTGCCAGCCGCTTCTCGACAGCCGCGAATTGCGCCGGGGCATTGAAACCTACGCACCGGGAAGCTGGGGGCCTCCAGGCGCCGATATTTTGCTGGCGCGTGCGGGCCGACGTTGGCACAACCCGGAAAATACCGAGGTCCGCTAGCCTTTGTCGGGGGCTACGCGGTGTTTACCGCGAGCGCTAATGAATCGCAGCACAAGCGCCGTCCACCCCGTCTGGTGGGAGGCGCCCATGCCGCGGCCGGTGTCGCCGTGAAAATACTCGTGAAAAAGCACCAGATCGCGCCAGTAAGGATCGGTCGCGAAACGATCTTCGGTTCCATGGCAGGGTCGATGACCGGTTGCGTCCGCATCGAATAGACTTGCCAGTCGGTCACCGAGTTTGGTGGCAACGTCGCCGAGATTCATACGAATTCCAGATCCGGTCGGAAACTCGACCTGAAAGTCGTCGCCGTAGAAGTGGTGGTACCGTTGTAAGGCCTCGATGATGAGGTAGTTCACGGGAAACCAAACAGGGCCCCGCCAGTTGGAATTGCCGCCAAAAAGCCAGCTTTGCGATTCGCCAGGCTCGTAGGCGACGCCATAGTCAATTCCATCAATCGTGAGGCCGAAGGGATTGTCTGCGTGGACCCGCGAAAGCGAGCGAATGCCATGGGGCGATAGAAACTCGTTTTCATCGAGCATGTAGCGCAAAAGTTTTTCGAGGCGATCTCGACTTGGCATGGCCAGCAAGGCCTTGCCACCGCGTTCTTCGGCAAACGTGACACGTCCAGCAAGATCTTGCCGGTTCTCAAGAAACCAGCGCATGCGCTTTTTGAACTTGGGAAGCCGGTCGATAACGTCTTCATCAAGGACTTCGACCGCGATGAGCGGAAGCAGCCCGACCATTGAGCGCGCGCGGAGCGGAATGCTTCTGCCTCCAAGCGAGATCTCGTCGTAGTAGAACCCATCATGCTCGTCCCAAAGACCACTGCCACCGATGGTATTGATGGCGTCGGCGATGTGAACAAAGTGTTCAAAGAACTTCGATGCGAGATCGTCGTACACGGGATCAAAGCGCGCCAGTTCCAGCGCCATCGACATCATCGTCACGGCGTAAAAGGCCATCCACGCGGTTGCGTCGGCTTGCTCCAGATTTCCGCCCATGGGCAACGGCTTCGAGCGATCGAATATGCCGATGTTGTCGAGACCTAAAAAGCCCCCGCCGAACAGATTGCGTCCCGCATGGTCCTTCCGGTTGACCCACCAGGTGAAATTGATGAGCAGCTTGTGAAAAATCTGGGCCAGAAAAAAACGGTCGCGCGTACCGTCGGGTTTACGGGCAATTTTATAAACCCGCCAGGCCGCCCAGGCATGCACGGGAGGATTCACATCGGAGAAATTGAATTCGTAAGCGGGCAGTTGCCCATTCGGATGCATGTACCACTCGCGCAACAAAAGCCTCAGCTGTTCCCGTGCGAAAGACGGGTCAATTTGCGAGAACGGAATCATGTGAAACGCGAGATCCCAGGCCGCGTACCACGGATATTCCCACTTGTCGGGAACCGATATCACGTCGCGGTTGTAAAGATGTTTCCAATCTCCGTTGCGAATGAGGTCGCGCGCCTGGGGCGGTGCGGGTTGAGCGGGATCACCTTCCAACCATGCCCGCGCGTCGTAGTGGTAAAACTGCTTGGTCCACAAAAGACCCGCATATCCCTGGCGCATTGTGCGCACCTCCTCGGGGGTGAGCCCCTCGTGATGGTCGGCGTAGAACGCATTCGCCTCGGCGCGACGAAGGTCGACAACCGTACTACATAACTCCCGAATCGAGTCCGGGCCAGAAATCGTCGCGGGCTCCGGCGACATTCGGAGCCACAACTTGGCCTCGGTTCCCGCCGGGAGCGTGAATTTGTAGTGGACTGCCGCCTTGGTTCCGCGTTGATGGGGGTTGGTGCGATCGCGTTGTCCGTGGACGAGGTAATCATGGAAAGCGTCCTTGACCCAGGCGGTGCGATTCGAGGTTCCCCAGAGCCTCTCGTTGTTGGTTTCATTTTCCGTGAACAGCAACGTTGGACTACCGATGTTGCGATCGCTGATGAACGCATCGGACGCCGATAGGGTGTACGACCCCAGGGTATCGTGCTCGCTGCGGATGATGTTCGTGTGCGGATCGCGCCAGAGCTGCGGCCGTATTGAATATCCCTCACCTGCGCGCCCCCAGGCCCATGTGTTGCGGTAGCACAACGTTGGCAAGATGTGAATCGGCGCGGCATCCGGACCACGATTCGCAATCGTGAGCGCCATGACGATGTCGTCGGGCGCGGCCTTTGCGTATTCAACAAAGACATCGAAATAGCGGCTTTGGTCGAAAACACCGGTGTCGAGCAATCCGAACTCAGGCTCACTCCGGTTCCGCGCTCGGCTTGCTTCCACAAGCAGCTGGTACGGAAAGGCGACTTGCGGGTACTTGTAGAGCGCTCGCATATACGAATGCGTGGGCGTCGAGTCGAGGTAGAAGTAGGCTTCCTTGACCGACTCTCCGTGGTTGCCCTCGCCATTTGTGAGCCCAAAAAGGCGCTCTTTTAAAATGGCATCGTGCTCGTTCCACAGGGCCACGGACAGTCCCAGCCGGCCCTGTCGATCGCAGATCCCGAGGAGCCCATCTTCACCCCATCGATACGCGCGGCTGCGGGCCTGCTCGTGGGTAAAGTAGCCCCAGGCTTCGCCGTCGGGAGAATAGTCTTCCCGAACGGTGCCCCACTGGCGCTCCGAGAGATACGGTCCCCAGCGTTTCCAGTTTCCGGTTCGAGCACTTTCCTCACGAAGGCGCTGTGCTTCCGGGTTTTGTCGCGGTGGCGGAGGTACCTCGGAAAGGGCAACGCGTCTCACCCGACGAGGGTACAAGAGACGCCCCGACGAGTACAGAGTGCGGTCGGGGAGACTCGAACTCCCACAGTGTTACCACCACTAGAACCTGAATCTAGCGCGTCTACCAATTCCGCCACGACCGCGTATTCAATTCTCAAACCAATCGAGGGGTCGAAAGTTAGGGGAGAGGGGCGAGCCCGTCAAGTGTTCCGCTCGACGGCGGACGGGGTTGCGACACGAGGAAAGCGGAAGATTCCTCGGACTCGTGCGATATTGCTCCAGAATGAAGGGAATCTGGCTCCGTCGGCTGCTTTGGCCGTTGACAATCGCGGTGTTGGGATACGTTTTTTATTCGACTCCGGTTCGCGAAGTTTGGACCTCGATTCAGTCGGCCGCAGGTTGGACTTTGCCCGTGGTGGGGGCGTCGGTACTCCTGGTTTTCTTCGCCGATTCATTCGCGATGGGAAAAACTTTTTCCTGGTTCGCCACGCCGATGTCCTATCGCGAGTCGGTCATCGTTCGCGGAGCATCGTACCCACTCGCCCTCGTCAACTACGCGCTTGGCCAGGGGGCGTTCGCCTTTTTTCTGCATCGAAGCCGGGGACTTCCCTTTCGGCGCAGCGCCGCAACGATTCTGCTCGTCATGGGCGTCAACTTGTTGTTGTTGTTGTTCATGGCGGCCATCGGTATGGCGCTCACCGATCCCAGCACGATTCCCTCCACACTGGCGCCGCAGGTTCGAATCGTTCGCATCTTGATCATTTCGGGTTTTGTTGGCCTGGCGTTCTACGGAACCATCATCGCCACCAAGCCGCGTTTACTCGCTCGATGGCCGGTTTTCGACGTGTTGTTATCGGCTGGCGTGGGTGGCCATCTAAAGGCTCTACTCGTAAGGGTTCCGCACATCGTTTCCCTCGTCGTATTTTCGTATCTCTATTTGCTCGCATTCGGCGTGAATGTTCCGATAAAACAGGCGTTGCTGTTTTTACCGGTGGCCTTCCTTGTTGCAGCTGTTCCGCTTCCCGGACAGGGCGTCGGGGTTTCCCAACTCATCATGCGTGAGATGTTTTCACCCTACGCCTCGGGTGAACTTGCGACGCAGCAGGCAGCGGTTGTTGGTGCGAGTTTTGCGGGCCAATTCATCGCAATGCTTGTCCAAATTTTGGTTGGCTTAATCTGCCTGCGCAGCCAGCTCGGCAGCCAGTTGCGCAACCGTTCCACTCCCTCGAATGCCACGGTGCAAGCAAATCATGGTTAGAACTCCACAATTACGCCAGCGGGTCGAATACAAAAAGCCCGGCAAGATCAACGCTGTGAGCATCACCATGACGATGATGCTTGGGATCATCGTTTACGTGGCCTACTGCGTGGCCCCGAGCTTCTATTTACGCTCCGAGGTCTCGACCTTGCTGAGCAACGAAATTGTTACCTGGTTCAACGCCAACCTGCGCCCCACCGCCGAACGGTCGATCCGCAAAAGGAAAATGCTGGATGCCCTGGTGCTGACGCTGCGCAAAAAAGGGGTCGCAGATCCCGAACTGGACGTCGAGGCCTACGGTGACAAAAAGACGGTCTGGCTTGAGGCACGCTTCAAAACCAGGGTGGAATGGCTTTGGTTGAACAAACACTGGGACTGGAAGCACGCCCCCCGCATCGAAACCTCGGCTGAACGGGTTGATTGGTAGCTTCGGGGCGGGGTCCCGAACGTGATATGCTCGCCGCACAATTACCCTCCCGGGTCCACTGACGGTCGCAATGTCCAAAATCATCGTTATCGGCAACAACGAACAACAAGAGTATGTCCTCGGTCCGATGATGACCGTCGGGCGGCATCCCGATAACAGCATCCAGGTGTTGGACCGGATCGTCTCCAAAGAACATGCGCACATCATCCGTCAGCCGGACGGGACGTTCCTGTTCAAGGATCTCGGGAGTCTGAACGGTTCGTTCATGAACGAACAGCGACTCGGCAATCATCTGTTGAAGGATGGCGACGAAGTTGTCATGGGTGCCACCCGTTTGCGTTTTGTCGCGGCTGCACCGCCGCCCCCGAAGCAACAGGTGATGATTACGGGCGGGACAGAAACGCTTATCCGTCAACGGATGCAGGCCGACGATGCGGCTCGTGAGTTCTTGCCAGAAAAAGATATTCCTGATGTCGAGGCACTTCGACGCGACTACGAAAAACTCAGGCTTGGCTACGAGCTGAGTCGATCGATCGGACTTGAAACCGATCTCGACGTGTTGCTCAACAAGATCATCACCAAGGCCTTCGATGTTTTGCCAGCTGATCGCGGCGTGATCCTCTTGATGGAGGACGGTGAGCCAAAGCCGCGCATTGCTCGCACACGAGACGGCCGTTCTGAACAGATCTCGCTATCGACGTCAATCTTGGCCGAGGTTCTGGGCAACAAGGCCGCCGTTCTTTCGTCGGACGCGTCAATCGACAGCCGTTTTTCGGGCGCCCATTCCATCATTCTTCAGGGCATTCGCTCGACAATGACCGTGCCGCTTTTGCACCACGGCGATTTGCTCGGCCTCATGCACCTTGATTCGCTCATCACGGCAAGCGCTTTCGGAGAGAAAGATCTCCAGGTTTTTTCGGGAATTGCAGCACAAGCAGCCCTTGCGATTCACAACGCCTACCTTGCGAAACGGATCGAGCAAGAGGCCGGCACGCGTGCACAATTTCAACGCTTGCTGTCCCCAAATCTTGTTGAACAGATCGTTCAGGGCAAGTTACACCTGGAAAAGGGTGGAAAACTCGCCGAGATCACCATGCTTTTTTCCGACATCCGCGGATTCACCGCGATGAGCGAACGCAGCACGCCGCAGGCGGTCGTGTTGATGCTCAACGAATACTTCGAGATCATGGTGGAGAGCATCTTCCGACATCAGGGGACGCTTGATAAGTTCGTCGGCGACGAGATCATCGCGCTCTTCGGAGCGCCGGTTCCTGTCCCGGATCCGGAAATGAAGGCAATCGAATGCGGCCTTGAGATGCTGCGGATTTTGAAGGACTGGAATCAAAACCGTGTAGCCGAGGGCCACGTCGAGATCAACATCGGCATTGGGGTCAACACGGGCACTGTGGTTACAGGCGCCATTGGCTCCTCAAAAGCACTTCAGTACACCGCCATCGGTGATGCGGTGAATACGACGGCTCGCCTTTGCAGCGCCGCAAAGGCGGATCAGCTTTTGGTCTCCGAGGAAACCTATCAACGCGTCGCCCACCGTGTGGCCGCCGTCAAGCTGCCGCCCGTGCGCGTCAAAGGCAAGGAGAAGGAGCTGAACGTGTACAACGTCATCGGCCTTCGCTCGAACGAGTTCCGGCCCGAGTCAACGGGCGTCGGTCCGCGCAATCCCGAGTGATACCATTCCGCAAGCGCGAATTCGTATTACACCGAGCAGAACTGTTCGTAGTCGATGAGCTCGATCTTCGAGCGGTCGACGCCCTCACCGCAGGTTGGGCACGAGGGATCCCAGCGCAGTTTCATCTCGCGGAACTTGGTCGCAAGTGCGTCGAACATCAACAGACGTCCTGCCATGGTCTTGCCAGCACCCAGGATGATCTTGATGGCCTCGGTCGCCTGCAACACGCCGACCACGCCGGGTAGCACACCCAGCACGCCCGCTTCCTGGCAGGACGGCGCCATGTCAGGCGGTGGCGGCGCCGGATAAAGGCAACGGTAGCACGGACCCGCACCCGGAATGAAGGTCGTGAGTTGTCCCTCAAATCGGTAGATGCTGGCGTGTACGACAGGAATGTTCAGCTTCAACGCAGCGTCATTGACAAGGTAGCGCGTCGGAAAGTTATCCACGCCGTCCACGATGACATCGTAGTCCTTGAGGATCTCCATCACGTTTTCGGTTGTCAGGCGTGCCTTGTACGGTCGCACCTTCACGTCAGGATTCAGGCCCCGCAACGTTTTTTCCGCCGATTCCACCTTTGGCATACCAACGCGATCCGTGGCGTGCAGGATCTGGCGCTGCAGATTGGAAGCATCCACCACGTCGTCATCAATGATGCCAATCGTGCCGATGCCTGCTGCTGCAAGGTAGTAGGCCGAGGGCGATCCCAGTCCGCCCGCGCCGAGGCAGAGCACCCGCGACTTCAAGAGTTTCACTTGCCCGACCTCCCCAACCTCGGGAAGCATCGTGTGTCGCGCGTAACGCAGGTTTTGTTCCTGCGTCATCACGAAGGGATGTTCGTACTTGTTCCCGGCGCGTTTCCAGGCCGTGAAACCACCCTTCATCGACGAGACATTGTCGTAACCCAGCGATTTCAAGGATTCCGTGGACAACGCCGAGCGAACACCCCCCGCACAATACAGAATGATTTCTGCATTCCGTTCCGGGATCTGGTCCTCGATGCGAAGCTCAAGAAACCCACGCGGAATCCACGATGCGCCCGGGATCTGCCCCTCAAGCCATTCGTCTTTCTCTCGGATGTCGATGAGGAATGGCCCGTTGGGGCTGCTGCCGAATTTCTTCTCGGCAACCAAGGTCTTCACCGCGTCGACCTCGACCTCTCGGATTCGGTTTTTGACGTCCTTCAGATAACTGGAAAAGTTGGCCATGACTTGCGACTCTGATTAGCGCGAACCTGGTTTCGGTGCAAATGGACGCGTCGCGCCGTCACTTCCATTTGGCCGCATCCGAATGACAAGGGAATCCGATACGGTATAGTACTGAATGCCAGGAACCTCTCTCGGGTTACCGGCATCGTAGAGAAAACGTTTCAAATCACGGATTGTTCGCAAGGAGAACGCAGATGACCGCAGTCGCCCATACCCACTCGGAAGTCCATACCAACGTCCCGACCACGGTTGTCGATGAGGGTGCTCCGACCGTTGGGTTGACCGATGGCGCCGCCGCCAAGGTCAAGGAAATCCGGGTTGAGGAAGGCATCGAGGATTCCTACTTCTTGCGCCTCAAGGTCATGGGTGGCGGGTGTTCAGGTTTTTCTTACGACCTGTATTTCGACCAGGCTCAGGCGATCGACCATCACTTCGATTCCAACGGCGTGAAGTTGATCTGTGACCAGATGAGCCTGATGTACCTCATGGGTACCAACATCGACTACGTCGAGGGTTTGCACGGCGCAGGCTTCAAGTTCAACAACCCGAACGTGAAGTCGACCTGCGGTTGCGGCAGCTCGTTCTCGGTTTAAACGAGATCGCGCCCTGGTTCTAGGGTCTAGTTGACGACGATGCCGTATTGGGTCGAGCTGTTGTCGTCACAGGCATTCTTACCCGAATTGCAAAGTACGGGTGGGGGTGGTCCGGGCGGGGGCGGGTTGCCGTCCCCATTCATCAAGTTGCCGAGTGTGACTTCGAGAACGACGTTTGTTCTTCCATCGGCCGCCAGGCCCTGCGATCGAATCACAACGGCATTGTTATTGTCGAGTACAAATTGGTTCTGGCGAAGCTCTGCCGCATCGTTGCGTATCCAAACGGTATAGGTGCCCATCGTCGTGGACGTAGGCGCGCCATCCACGCCCGGTGCGCGACCGCCCGGTGGATGCGCAACACGGAAAAGTGGCGTTCCACCACCATCGACCAGTACGGCACCAATACCGTTGGGTTGTCCCTGCGCGTTGACGGCGGTCGGAACTTCGTCCCACGTGGGGTTTTGGCCGAGCAAGGCCTGATTCACGTTAATTTCGGGTACTGTAAAGTTTAAAACTTCGCGTGCACGCTCAACGCCGGCCTCTGCCACA
>JAYUPZ010000215.1:0-1992 GCA_043759805.1 Myxococcales bacterium
GCCGTTGTCCGCAAACGCACTGTCGTCGCCGATGCAGCGTTTGAGCAACGTGGAAATCGCCAACTCAATACGAGCGTTGTTGTCGGGGATTGCAGATCCTACGCGAATTCCGCACGACACATCGCTTGCGCCAGAGTCGGGTCGTTTTGGGTACACGAACAATGTCGCCGGACAGGAACCCACCCGTGTTTTCGCGGATGCATTGGAAGAGTTCGCGGTTCTCTCGGCTTCGGCCGCGGTAGCCAATCTCGGAAAACTTGGATGTTCAAACGTGGACGGGTCGTGCGTCGACAAATTTGTACGTGACTTCGGAACGCGTGTTTTCCGACGACCGTTGACCGACGTTGAGGTTGGCAATTTCAAGGCGGCCTACGACGAGGCTCGCAAGGCCCCCTATAATTTTGACCACTCGATGGCGTTGGAAACCGTTGTCGGCGCACTCTTTCAGTCGCCTCAGTTCGTCTATCGAATCGAGGAAGGGACGGGCGACGTTACGGCCAATGGCGGCAAGTCCCTGTCGGGGTACGACATGGCTTCGAGGCTTTCGTACCTTTTCTGGGACTCGATGCCAGACGCAGATCTCTTCGCTGCGGCTGAACGCGGCGATCTATCGAAAACGACCGAGATCGAAAAACAGGCGCGTCGGCTTTTGAATGACGAACGTTCGAGGCAGGCTGTTCTCACTTTCTTTAATGAATGGCTGCATTTCGATCGATTCAGCACGAACGTGAACGTGGCTGTCAAGGATCGGGAATTCTTCCCTGAGTTTAGCGACGCGCAATCCAACGGTTTGAAGTCGGGTTTTCATCGAACCGTCGAGTCTGCGTTTTTCGACGGCGATCATTCGCTCGAGGCATTTTTCGCGAGTTCACGGGGTTTTGTTAACGATGACACCGCCGCCATCTATGGCGTGAAAAAACCAGGAAGCGCGGAATTGGTTGAGGTGCAACTCGACGCACAGCAACGCGCTGGCGTCATCACGAGCGCGGGCTTCATGTCCGGTTTGTCTCACGGAACTGAGGGCGCTTCCATCCTCCGCGGTGGATTCGTCATGGATCGTTTGCTTTGTGCGCCGTCTCCGCCGCCGCCCGAGGACATTGTTCGAGAGATACCGTTCAGCCAAACCGAGGCGATAACCTACCGTCAACGGGTTGAAAACACCGCTGAGAAAGGCCAGTGCGCCTCGTGTCACATGGCACTCGACGCGTTTGGTTTCCTTTTTGAGAACTACAATCCAATCGGCGCCTGGCAAGACGAAGAACAGGCTCGATTCAAAAACGAGACATTCCGTTTGCCAGTGAACTCAACGTCCACCATTTCCGGGACGCTGGATCTCGACGGCGACTATCCCAATGCGGTTCCATTTTTGAAGAAGCTGGCCAGGAGCGAACAGGCCGCCCAATGCCTTGTTGAGAATTGGTGGCAATGGGCCAACGCGCGAACCGAGCTTGAAGAAGACGGCTGTGCGATTGTTCCCTTGACCACGGCATTCTTGAAGAGCGGCGGTGACATGCAAGAGCTCTTGGTTGAATTGGCAAAGTCTGCCCCATTCCGTTTCCGCAGCGCGGCTCAGTAATTAGGAGAAACACCATGGAATTCGATAAAAAACTCCGATTTTCGCGCCGATCGCTGCTCAAGGCATCGGCATTGTCCCCCCTTGCTGCGCAGTTGCTTCCGGAACTGACCAACGACGCTTTCGCGCAGAATTCTGTTCCGACGAACTTCATCGTTTTTTACACGTATCAAGGAAACTGGCCAGACATGTGGGCCACGGGTACCGGACGAAACTTTCAGCTCACACCGACGTTGAAGGCACTCGAGCCTTTCAAGAATGACTTGATCCTGACCAAGCGGTTGTTCATGAGGTCGGCGGACCTTTCGCCGGCGGAAGGGAACGCCGGACATCCTCAGGGCCAAGTGCACTCGACAACGAGTATCGGGCCCCCGGCAGGCAAGACCATCCGCGATGGTAATCCCGCAAACGGTCCGGCA
>JAYUPZ010000216.1:0-9122 GCA_043759805.1 Myxococcales bacterium
CTTTTTGAGATCCACGTCGCGATGCCATACCGCGCAGGATCAAAATGAACGCCACCCCTCCAACTCGGCCTCGGCTTGATAGGGTCGGGTTGTCAACAACACGACCTACGCCAATAAATTCTCCATCACGTGCTTCGGTTCAATCCCGAGCCTGGCAATATCCGCCACGGTGGATACCCCCGTCAGAATCAACACCGAATCGACACCGAAATCGTTCGCACCGCGCACGTCCGTTAGCAGCTGGTCGCCTACCATCGCGATGCGCGCGGCCGGTGGAAGTGCCAGCCGCTGCATACCCGCCCTATAGATCGGCGAATGGGGCTTTCCCAGTGGAAAAAAGGCGTTAACGCCTGCCGGATCCCGCAGTTGCAGAATGCTTTCAATCATTCTCGCAATGGCCCCCGCTGTGATACCAAAGCCATCCTTTTTGGGATAGACGAGATCTGGATTCGGCACGACCAGGGCTGTGTGCTGGCCGCGCGCAAGTCGACGCAAGAGAGTCGTCACCACGGCATTCAAAGTCGGCAGCATGGGATAACCCCAATCATCGGCGGCCACCACGACCTCAACCGATTCGTCGTCATACGATACAATTATCCCGCCCGCCTCGGCGGCGTATTGCACCGCATCCTCGGTGCCAAGCACGATGGTCCGCTTGCCCTTCAGCCCGTTGTCCGCAAAATACTCGGTCAGCAGATAACCCGAGGTGATGAGTCGCGTCGGATCAATGGGAAGTCCAAAGCCTTGATACCGTGCCACACTGTTCGCGATCGAGCGCGAGGCGTCATTGGTAATGATGCAGTACGGTTTGCCGGCGCGATCCAGCTTGCGCAGGAACGCCGCGCCACCTTCAAGCGGCCCCGCGCCGTGTAACAAAACGCCGTAGGCGTCGAGCAGAAACCCATCGTATTGCGCAATCAGTGCGTCGACCGTGATTCGTGCGGTCTCGGCCATCACGCCGCCCGTTTCGCGGGAGGACGTTTTCCTCTCACGTTCTGGCGCACCCCAAGATAAACCGAGTGAACCCGACCGGTGCCACTGCGCAGCCGTTCCAGCTCGAATCCGCCGCCATTCATTCGGTCCTCGAAAATGCGATCGGGCTCTTCGGACCACACGGCAAACACACCGTCCGGCCGCAGCGCTTTCCACGCGCTCTTAATTGCGGCCGTACCGTACAAAGGATCGCCCGGTCGATTGTTGTGCGGACCTTCGTAGAGATCCACCACGATGGCGTCGTAAGTGCCCGAATCAGCCGTCGAGATAACGCGAGCCACGCCGGCCGTGATCACGTTGACCCGTCGGTCGGTAATCGCATTTTGGGTCAGAAGTGCGAGCGGTCCCCGACACCAAGTTACCACCGTCGGATTCAGCTCGACGACATCGACAACCGCCTTCCTCGGCAAGCGAAGCAGCGCCGCTTTCAGCGTGAATCCCATCCCGAGGCCGCCGAGCAACACGCGCGGTGTTGGAACCTTGGCAATCGCATCACAGGTTGCGTTGGCCAGAGCATCCTCGGAACGGTGGCTTGCACTCGTCATCAACACGCGTCCCCCGATGGTGATGAGGAAATCCTTCTCCCCGCGCTTGCGCAATTCGAGTACGCCCTCGTTGGTTTTAACCTTGTCCAGAGTTTGCCAGGGCTGCACGTCGCATGTGATAGCATGAAGCACCATCGTGTTCACGATTGCCATTGCAGTTGCGGCCTTCCTCCTCGGCTCCTTTCCGACCGGTGTGATCGTGGCGCGCCGTGCTGGAATTGACTTGCGCAGTGTTGGCAGCGGCAACGTCGGTGCCACCAACGTCGGCCGTGCACTGGGACGTCGCTACGCCGTACTCGTCATGTTGGTTGATGCTGGAAAAGGTGCTCTTTCCGTCATGGGTGCCCGCATGCTGTTGCCTGAACAAGAATGGCCGGTGGCCGTCGCCGGCATTGCTTCCGTCGTGGGGCACATCTTCAGCATCTTTTTGCGCGGGCGAGGTGGCAAAGGCGTTGCAACTGCACTCGGCGCAGCGATCGGCATCGCGCCCTTGCCGGCGCTGGGAGCATTTCTTTGTTACCTCGCGATTTATTTGCCTCTTCGGCTGTCGTCGGTTGGCTCGATGGTGGGGGCCGTGGCCTTCCCAGTGTTGCTCATCGTACTTGGACTGGGACACCCCGCCAATCTGACCTTCGCGATTGTGTCCAGCGTACTCATCATTGTTCGCCACCGGGAAAACATTCGCCGCTTGCGCCAAGGCAACGAGCTCAAGGGATAACCTTGTCGTGGCAGCCGAATTCAGACGGCAGCGCGCAAGCCGGCGTCGCGCAACAACGCCTGGTCGGCCTCGATATCCGGGTTCCCGGTGGTGAGCAATTTCTCGCCGTAGAAAACCGAGTTGGCGCCGGCCAGAAAACACAAAAGCTGTGCTTCACGCGAAAGCTCGGTTCGGCCTGCAGACAGGCGGACGCGGGCCTTCGGCATCAGGATGCGTGCGGTTGCGATCATGCGCACCAGTTCAAGGGGATCGACGCGCGGTTGATTCGCAAGCGGCGTGCCCTCAACCGGAACCAGTGCGTTGATGGGAACGCTTTCGGGATAAGGATCGAGATTCGCGAGCGTCATCAACATGGCGCAGCGGTCTTTGATGGATTCGCCCATGCCGATGATGCCGCCCGAACAAACCGTCACACCGGCCTTGCGAACGTTGGACAGCGTGGTCAAGCGCTCGTCGTAGGTACGGGTCGTGATGATCTTCCCGTAGAACTCCCGCGAGGTATCAAGGTTGTGGTTGTAGGCTGTAAGGCCTGCCTCGGCGAGGCGTCCGGCCTGCGATTCGGTCAGCATACCAAGCGTAACACACGCTTCGAGGCCTTCTTCCCGTACGCCACGCACCATGTTGACGACCGCATCAAAGGCGGGGCCATCCTTGACTTCTCGCCAGGCGGCACCCATGCAGAAGCGGGTCGCGCCGGCCGACTTGGCCAGTTTCGCGGCGGCAAGAACCTCGTCCACCTTCATCATGCGTTCGCTGTCGATCGTCGTTTCGTAGTGCGACGACTGCGGGCAATACGAACAGTTCTCCTGGCATCCGCCGGTCTTGACCGACAGGAGTGTGCACAGTTGAACTTCTCCCTCGGGATGGTGTTCCGCGTGCACCGTCTGGGCACGCCGAATCAAGGTCGGCATCGGTAGTTCGTGGAGGGCCAAAACCTCCTGCAAGGTTACGTTCTGAGGCATCGGGGACTTATACGCCCCCGCCAGGGTCGCGACAACGAGGGAGGGGTTCTTTGCGCACTCAGTCGGGTGATTTCAACGATTTGGGGGTGGTCGGGGCAGTCGGGATGGGTTGGAATTGCTCCCAAGTCGATCATCAAGGATGTCGATTGGCGAATCACTTTCGAACGCCCTCAGGGGTCGAGATCCTCTACCTCGACCGAGAACGATGACTCAACGCACAGGTACAGACTCGTCCTTCAGATCGATCGCTATGACCCAGCACGGTCACTTGGTAGCTGCCGACCTATTTCGGCTGTTCTGGGAAGATCTGGACGTCGATCTCGAAACGCCGACGGATCAGGCGGTCGAACCCGTATTGCCAATGGACTGACGCAGCGTGCGCTCTCTACTCGACACGGGTTCGGCAACACGCGTATCTTGGCACCCATGGTGCCGAAGCATACTCACTGGGGTATTCGTCTTGGTTTCGGCGTCGTTCGCCCAGTCAGTGCGCGCTTCATCGACGCTATGCGCTTACGCCAACGTCAAAGAAGGTTGCGTGGTGACGTACCACGAAGTCTGGCCCGTTGATTCGAAGCCGACATTCGCGATGTACTGTGCTTCGTATGGCCTGCCTCTTGATGCGGGTCCCATTCCGTGCAACCGATGTACCCATGGATCCGACGTAGTTCTGGTCGGATATCAATGGAATCCGACTGGAGGGCGGCATCTTCGAGGAAACCTCGCTATCTTGCCCGCTTTATGCAATTGGCCCGGGAAACAGCCCGACAAAACCAGGCAAAATTTGTCGGTACGTGGGACCCCTGCGCCCGGGTTCAAATCATGGGGTTCATTTCAGTAATTTCCACACTGAGTCTGTTGGATCGTTCGTTGTGGCCAAATCCACCAGCGTATCCGAGTTGCCGGGCAGCGACGCTGGCAACACAATCGCCACGCTCGACGCATCAACGGATAATCACAGTCCCGAGTCCAGCAGCTCGGGTTGCCAGTTCGGTGAGCGACAAGCGATGCCGGTTGCGCAAACAATCGTGTTTGTTTCCATTTGATGGGCTCGTGTACGGTTTGCACCGCCGCCGCTGCTGAGGAATCGCTCCACAGATCCCTGCTGGCCCGGGTATCATGTCCGGCCAAATCACAATGTCCCTGGAGAAATTGTTACACCGCAGCCGCGCCGTTTCCCTGCCGGTCTGGCTTGCGATCGGTGTTTCGGTCCTTGGTCTTGTGCTCAGGATTGAACACGCGGCAACCTTCGACGGTCCCAATCGAGGCGCAGACTATGGCGCACATCTCGAGGCGGTGAAGTGGATGATGACCCACTGGAAGCCGTTCTTCATGTCGCCCGAGGTGAACGGTCAGACGCGTTTCTATCCACCACTTTGGTATGCACTGGCCGGGATCCTCTTGCGGATGGGCGGACCCGAGCGGGCGATTGCCAGCCTGGCTGTCATCGGGTGGGTGATTCGCCACACGGTCCTTGCAAAAATGCTTCACGAAGCCGCGCCCGGGCGAAGATGGAGTGCACTGGCGGCCCTTTCGATTCACGCCCTCTTGCCGCTCAGCGTCTTGATTGACGGAAAGGTCAACCCGGAGGGCCTGCATTCAGGCTTCTTCATGGTTGCCCTTTATTGCCTGTGGCGAATGGAGCGCCAGTGCCGCAAACCTGACTACGCCATCTCTATTCGTACGGCGATTGGATTTGGACTGTTTACCGGGCTTGCCATCCTCACGAAGGCCACCGCTGGCATTCTACTGCTCGCGGGCGTGATGTTTCTTGTCTGGTTTTCCGTACGGGGTCTTTATCATTGTGGGTGGAAAAAGACCTGGAACAATGTGCTACGTCCTGCCGTCTTTGCGGCAGCGGCATGGTGTGTGGTCGCAGGCGGGTGGTGCGGACCGAATCTGGTCAAGTTCGGCCATCCCTTCCCTCACGCCTGGGACGTCGAGCGACCCGTCGAATATGCAGAGCTGGCGCAACCGGTTTTGTACCGACGACCCCTTGGCTGGTCATTGCCTTTCGAGTGGCAAGAATACTGGCGATTTCCCATCCTGCGCTCACTGTCGGAACCTCGTCCCAACTTCTGGGCCGTCGAGATCGTGGGAACATGGTCCGATTTTTACAACCGCGGCTTTTGTAGACTGAAGAGTCGAGAACGCATCGATCGCGTCTGGGGAGCCAAGGGCGGACTGATGGTGATGGGGCCCGATTGGTGGAACGTGAACGACCGCTGCGTCGGCGTGTTTGTGCAACTGGTGCACGTTGGTGTGTGGCTCTCACTGGCCGCAACGCTCGCGACATTTTACATGATGTGGCTTTCCCTCCGAACGAAACAACAGCAGGGAAGTTTGACCCTACCTGTCGTGATCCTGCTCTCGATGTTTACAGCCTGGCTATTTGCCCTTGTTTATCCGCTCGACAACATCGCCGTATTAAACCCGCGATATCTCCTGTCGCAGGTGACGCCCATGGCCGCGTGTCTTGGTTTCGCGATGGCCGATCTGGAAGCGGCGACAGAGCAAAAAAATGCAAGAGGCGCCGTCTCGTCGTTGGCCATCAACGCAACCTTGATCTTGATCGCGGTCGTCGGAGCATTGCTTATTTTTGAACGACTCGGGAGCTGATGTGCTACGTTTATTTGAATGGTTCTGGCGTGGACGTGCCATCCGCGAGACTCGGGCGGAAAACCCGGGCGTGCAGGGCACGCTGGACCAGCTTCGTTTCGAGCGAATCCTTCGCATCGGCAACTTGCTCCTGCTTCTGACGTTCCTTGGCTTCGCCCTTGCGGCGCTCGTCCGTGCGCGTGACAGGGCGAACGATCTCGCCTACCGCAAGAAGTGGCGCACCAGCTCAACCCTGGCCTCCGACGGTTGCACCTCGCCAAACCAACAGTGTCGCAGCCGTTACTTTTTCCACACCGACGAGGATGAGAGTCCGTGGGTCGAGATCGACCTGAAACGCAAACGAAACTTTTCCACGGTTCGCGTCCTTAATCGCGGGGATGGATACCCTGACAGGGCGATTCCGCTTGTCATCGAGGTGAGCAACGATCAGTTCAAATGGCAAATCGTCGCACGTCGGACGAAGCTCTTTGCCACCTGGAACGCACATTTTTCGACCGCGACAGCGCGTTTTGTTCGACTGCGAGTTGAACGCAAAAGCTTCCTGCACTTGCAACGCATTCTGATTTTGCCCTGACCGGGACGTTCCGTTCGCGCTATCCTGCGTCCACCCGTGACAACCAAGGAATTCCAGGGAGGCGTGTTTGCCGCCACATTGCCTGGCGGCAGAGCCGGGGCGACTATTAAAGTCGACGCCGACGGGATTTCCGCACGTGTACCCGACAGCGCGGGCGGCGAAACGTTTCGCATGGCCTTTGCCGGCTGTTCTCTCGAACAGGGTGGCGCCAGCGGCCGGATGATTTTCTGCCGCGATCCGAATCGCAGCACAACGATCTTTTGCGAGGAGAAAAATTTTCTGCCTACACTCGCCGCTTTGGGAGGCGATCGCCTTGCCAGTGCCCTTTTGACCCTGAACACGACGGAAGGTGGCAAGCGCTCGCGTTCGCGGCGGATCTGGCTCATCGGCCTGTCGGTGGCGGCAGTTCTCGCATTTGCCGGCCACCAGGCCATAACCCGTGGTGGAAAAGCAGCGGTGCGCGCCTTGCCCATGTCGGTCGACGAGAAGATCGGCGAGCTGGCCTGGTCGGCTATCGACAAACATGGACCCGAGGTCAAGGACACCGTGGTGGTCGGTGCAATCCAGAAGATGGTGGATCGCCTGGCACCGCAAACTACGTCCTTTGCGGGCAAGCGACTTGACTTTCGTGTCACGGTTATCGATGCACCGATCGTCAACGCGTTTTGTTTACCAGGCGGTCGCATCGTGGTGTTCAGCGGCTTGATTCGCAAGGCCTCCGATCCTGATCAGGTGGCAAGCGTGCTCGGCCACGAAATGGCGCACGCAACACTTCGACACGGTCTGCAACGGATCGCGCAGTCCGCGGGCATTGTCGTCGCATTGCAAATCATGGTTGGCGACCTCGGAGGTTTGATGGCATTTGTCACCGAGATAGCGCAACAGGGCCTCATCACGAGTTACGGGCGCGAACAAGAAACCGAGGCGGACATGGAAGGTCTGCGCATGGCTCACGGCGCGGGCATTGATGGCAGCGGCCTCGAACGGTTTTTCGCAGTGTTGGAAGAGGAGCACGGCGACGTGCCCGAGGTGATGCAGTGGTTGTCTACCCATCCACAACTCACGGAACGGCGGGCGGCGATCAAGCGACGATGGAATGAGCTGGGTCCGAAGAAGGCCGTGGCATGGGGGCTGGACTGGGAAGCGGTCGTCAAACGCGCCGGCAATCCCAGCCTCACAGCAGAATTCAAGCCCGAAACCGCGGGGGTGGACAGCGGCGTCCCCCGGGCCGATGATGTCCCCGACGCATCCGCACCCTAGCCTCGCAAGGAGAACCATCCATGCAGACCGAGATACGCAATCGCCCCGCCTTCGCCAACATACGTGTACAACTCGAAAGCGGGGATGGCCTCGTCGCGGAATCCGACGCGATGGCCAGCATGAGTTCGACGGTGGCGATGCGAGCACGTCTGGCGGGTGGCTTTTTCACCGCACTCGTTCGTCGCGTTTTCGGCCAGGAATCCATGTTCGTCAATGAGTTCTCGACCGACAGCACGGGCGAGGTGATCCTGACTCAGCCCTTTCCGGGCGACATGGAATGCATTGAATTGAACGGCAACACGGTTTTTCTTCAGCCCGGCGCGTTCATCGCCTGCGAACCGGGCGTGAAGTTGAGTTCCGGATGGGCAGGCTTTGCGAGCTTCTTCGGCAAGGAAGGCTTGTTTCGTCTGAAAGCCAGCGGCACCGGAAAACTCTGGTTCGGCGCCTACGGCGGCATTTTCACCCGAGAGATCACCGGCGAGTTAACCGTCGACACGGGGCATCTTGTTGCTTACGAGCCAACCCTGAAGATTCACATGGGCATGGCCGGCGGTATTTTTTCGAGCTTCTTCGGTGGCGAAGGCCTCGTCAGCAAAATTCGCGGTGAAGGCCGCGTGTATTTGCAATCCCGTTCCATGAGTGGCCTTGCCGCCTGGACCAACGCGCACCTCTTCTAGGAACCGAGCGAGCCATGCAAACCGAAATCTTGTGTCGACCTGCCGCATCGGTCGCGCGCATCGTCCTGCACGAGGGTGAATCGATCACCTGCGAAGTGGGCGCGATGATAGCAATGTCGACGTCCATCAATGTCGAGACCGCATCGCGCAAGCGCGGCGGCGGTGGCGGTGTCCTGAAGGGCCTCAAGCGCATGTTCGCGGGCGAGAGTTTCTTCCTCAACCATTTCACCGCGAGGGCAAACGGTCAGTCGTTGATCATCGGACCCAGCTTGCTGGGCGATATCGTATCACACACCCTCACGGGCGGAAATCTGGTCATTCAGGGTTCAAGCTGGTTGGCATCGGGCTCTGACATCGAGATCGACGCCACCTGGCAAGGCTTCGGCAAGGCGTTTTTCTCCGGCGAAACGATGTTCTGGGTGAAATGCTCGGGCTCGGGCGACGTGTTGCTTTCAAGCTTTGGCGCGATCTACGAGGTACAAGTTGACGGCGCATACACGGTGGACACCGGCCACATTGTGGCGTTCGAGGACACGTTGGGCTTCTCCATCGGCAAATCGACCGGCAGCTGGATAGGCAGTTTCCTCGGCGGCGAGGGCCTCGTGTGCAAGTTCGAGGGCCGCGGCAAGCTCTACTGCCAGAGCCACAATCCCCCGAGCTTTGGCAAGTTGCTTGGCCCCATGCTGAAGGCCCGTTAGCGGCAAGGACATTGACCATGACCGAAACCAGTTTCGTACATGCACCGCTCGGCAAGACCTCGACCTCAACCGAGGG
>JAYUPZ010000217.1:0-4365 GCA_043759805.1 Myxococcales bacterium
ATCAGAACGGGTGCCGCATCGGGCCCGGACGGCGGGACGGGGACGGGTTCCGGAACAGGCGCCGCATCGACCGCAACCACCGGGATCTCCTCGGGCTCGATTGCCAGAATGCCCGGAAAACGCCCGCAGGAACCCAGAAGGTTCACAAACAACGACGCGAGAAGCGCTACACGAACTAAATCAACGCGGTTCATCTGCACATCACCTGCAATAGACAATGGCCAGCGAGAAATCTGAAAGTCTTCGACGCAAATTGTTTCCTTTTCCCCGGGGCAGCGGTGTCTCTCGATGGATGCTCAAACCGGGCCTCAAAATCGAACCACAGTGTAACATCGGCACGCAGCGAATCCTTCGATGAAACCCCGAACACGACGCAAGGCGCTCCAACGCTCCGTTCCCGCGCTACTCGCGGGGGTTTTGGTGCTGCTTTTGGCCGCCGGAATGGCTCGTGCGGAAGAGCCCACTCCACCCACGATGCCACCGACCACCCAGGTCTTTCGGCCACAACCCCTGTCTGCACCACGTATCGATCCTCAAACGCTGCCACCAAGCCCACCGGTAAGTGCACCTGCGCCATTGCCGCCATCTCCCGCCCCACCCGCGGCGGCGCCCGAACCGCCACCCCCCACACAGGCACCGTCGATCGTCGCGGAAGTCTCGACGCACGCGGAAACATCAACGGAGTCGGTACCTGAAGGCTTTGCCGACGCACCCCAGGCCGATCGGTTAATCCTGACGCCCACCGCCACCACCCAGCGTGCGGGGACCTGGACGCTAACGAGTTACGACATCGTCGTGCTGCAGTCTACTTATGCGTTCACCAATCGCACTCAGCTTTCCGTCACGTTGACTCCGCCACTACAGGACCAGGGCGGGCTTTTCCCCGTGGACATCAGCATCAAAACGTCGCTTTTTCGTGGCACCGGGCTGCGCCTGGCAGCGATCGCTTCAGCCACGGGATTATCCGGGCTCGAAGATCTTGGAATGGTGTTGGTGGGGCGCGGCGGCGCCATTGCCCAGTTCTGTCGCAATCCGTCCTGCGAATCGAGCTTCGTGTTGTCCACCAATCTGACGATGGCCGGTCCCCTGTTGCTGGTGGCCAACACGGCGGGTGCAATCTTGCAGCTTGGACAACGGCTACAGATGCTTGTTGAGGTCACCACGCTTTTGCCGCTCGGCCCTGTCGGAGGCCAGGCCAATGGACTCGCCACGGCAGCCGGATTTCGCTACCCCTGGCACCACTGGTCGATTGACTTGAGCGTGGTACGCTTTCCGTCACTCGACAAGGCCCCGATCATTCCATTGTTGGCGCTCTCCTGGCGCAACTGAGACCCCGGATCACTCAAGAATAGGCCGTTCCTTTTCCGGGATTCAATATACCGCGCGGATCAAGTGCCTGCTTTAGCTTTCGCATGAGTTCGATTTCTAGAGGGCTCTTGTAGCGACGGATCTCGTCACGCTTGGCGAAGCCGATGCCATGTTCGGCACTGATCGATCCTTCATGCCGGGCAACAATGTCGTGCACCACTTCGTTGACTGCTTCCCATTTTGCGAGAAAGTCGGCCTTGGAATGTCCCACGGGCTGCGTAAGGTTGAAATGCAGGTTGCCATCACCGACGTGTCCAAACGGAACCGGGCGAATGCCTGGAATCAACCGTTGCACAGCTGCCAGAGTGTCGTTCAGGAAAGCCGGAATTCGCGACACCGGAACGGAAACATCGTGCTTGATGCTACCGCCTTCGGGTTTCTGGGCCTCCGAAAGCGATTCCCGCAATCGCCAAAGCGCAGCGGCCTGGACACCGGTCGTTGCAAACACCGCGTCACTCACGAAACCCTCATCAGCGGCAACGCCAACCGCAGACTGCGCGAGATCCGGAGCAATCAAAAGGTCGCACAAAACATACCACGGCGCCGCGGAGGCCATCGGATCGACACATCCAGGAATATGCCGCAACACCAATTCAAGTCCGAAGCGCGAGATCAACTCAAAGGCGAGCACGGCATCATCGGTCGCATCGCGAAGCTGCGACAACAGCGACACCGCTGCATCCGGCGTCGGCACAGCCATCCACACGGTCGTTACCTGGCGGTGCCTAGGAAATAGTTTGAGCGCTGCGCCGGTAATGATCCCGAGCGTTCCCTCGGCCCCGATAAACAACTGTTTGAGATCGTAACCGGTATTGTCCTTGCGCAGCGTACGCAAACCGTTCCACAGCTGCCCTTCCGCCGTAACCACTTCTAGACCGAGGACGAGTTCACGCGCGTTGCCGTATCGCAACACATGCACACCGCCCGCATTGCTCGACAGATTCCCGCCGATTTGACAGGTCCCTTCGGAGGCAAGACTGAGGGGAAACAGGCGGTTCACGGCGGTCGCAGCATTTTGAACCGAAGACAGGGTGCACCCGGCGTCCACGGTTATCGAGTTGTCCACGGCATCGACCCGCCGGATCCGATTCATTCGACCGAGGTTCAAAAGAAGCTCTTCGCCTTCTAGACCCGGCATTTGTCCGCCCACGAGTCCGGTATTGCCACCTTGTGGCACGATTGCTGTCCCGGTCTCGGAACAAACGGTCACGACAGCGGCGACCTCTGCTGCGGAAGCAGGTCGAATACAAAGTGGGGTCTTTCCCTGATATCGGCCGCGCCACTCTTGCAAATAAGGCACAAGTTCGTCGGCATTTTCGACAAAACCACCGGGTCCTACAATCGCCTTGATGCGCGCAATCGCGGCTGGGTCTATCGCCATGTCTTGCCCTTTATAGCAGTGGACTAGCGCCGCCACTACACGCGGCGAATGCCGTCGATTGGCGCGAACTTTCCGATGTCGTTTGCGCCGAGACCGGTGCCAACCCCAAGTCCCATGAACTGCGCGGCGTGAATCAGTACGCCTCCCACCGAACCCTTGGCGGAAATCGCCTTGCCACTCGTATCAAATTCGCCGGATGCGCCTATGAGATTCACCACCATGCCGCCACCGGTATTGTGCGGATCGCTCGCGACGTTGTACGGACTAAATTCGGTACAGATGTAGACGAGAGTGTTGTCGAGCAAGGGTTGCCCCGTCATGTCGCGGGTTGAGCCGAGTCGATCGACCAAATAGCCGATGTCCTTGAATAGCTCGACCTGCATTTTCGTAACACGGGTCAAATCGCCGACCTTGCCGTCGTTAAGATTGTGAACCTCGCCGTGATACCCACCGTAACCGGGCACCGAAAAGCTATCGCCCGACGCTGTACCTTGTTGAAACACTGCCACCCGTCTCGTACCACCTTGAAAAGCCGCCACGATCAGATCGGCCATGTAGTTCGAGCGTCGGTAGAAATCATCGGTACCGGCCGCATAACAACCTTCACTCGTACCACCGCCTGAGGAAACAGTCGGTTGCTGTGTTGTCGGCGGCGGCGCCACGGAAGCTTGCTTGCGAAGATCGGAAATCGCGTCCAGCTGATCGTCAAGCGTGGTACGCGACCACGAAGGCAACGCCTGTTTGAGCGCGTTCAGATCGCCCGCCACGGTATCGAGGACATTCGAGGCGAGACGTGAGCTGCCCGGCATGGGCGTCGGTGTGGTGAGACCGCCCGAGGTTGTGCACTCTCCGGCCGCAGCGACACGGCCGTATACTCGCTTGAAGGCCTCTGCCACATCGTTGACCGGCGTCGTTGCCCCGGCTTTATTGGCGTCACTCCACGAAACCAGATGTCGTACGCCGGCAGACGCTTTTTGCCCAAGCACCAGCGGTTCCTGTTTGAGGTGGCGTGCAATCAACCAGTCGGCCGATGGTGACGCGGGGATGTAGTAGCCGTCTTCCTTCACATTCGTACCACGTCCCGTCAACGCCGCGGTATTGCCCCCCTGATGTCCGTACCCCTTTTCGAGGCCCGAACCAAGCCCACCCACAATCAACATTTTGGATTTGTGCTGGGCGAGCGGTTCGAGGACCCCGGTCAGGTTCCCGAGTGGGCCCGCACCCGGCCAAAAACCGGAAGTATCGGGCGTACCATGTGGGAAAAACACAAATGCCACCCGGCGTTCAGCCTGTCCGGTCGCAGCAATGCTTTCCAATTGATTGAAGAACGGCGCCAACAGTCCACACGATGCAGACAGGTGGAGGAACCGACGACGCGTTTTTGAAATGTGTTTCATCGTTGCAATCACTCTGCGATGGTTCGGAACAAAAAGGATTCAGAGCGGACAAGTGACACTGCGAGCGCGCGCATGTCACCGCCACTTTGCGAAAAGCTTGTGTGAATCTTGGACACTTCACACAGCTCCGATTCGCTTTCGAGCCGACCACTTGTAAAACGAAACGCATTGAGGGCGAAACATTCGGAAACCTGTTCGGATTTGGACAGTTTTTCTGCC
>JAYUPZ010000218.1:0-4364 GCA_043759805.1 Myxococcales bacterium
TCGATGAAGTTGAACACCGACTGGTAAGCGTGACTTCGCGAGTAGAACACGGTTCGATGGACGAGTTCCTTTTTCAAGGTGGCGAAGAAACTTTCGGCAACCGCGTTGTCGTAGCAGTTGCCCTTACCGCTCATGCTTACGATCATTCCGTAGTTGCCCAAGAGCTTCTGGTACTCCCGGCTTGAATATTGGCTCCCTCTGTCCGAATGGTGAATCAAACCACGTGGCGGTTTGCGCGTCTCGATGGCGGTTTTCAACGCCTTGATGGCCAGCCTTCTGGAAAGCGTTTTGTCGATTGCCCATCCGACTACGCGACGCGAGTACAGGTCAATCAACACGGCCAGGTACATCCACCCTTCGATGGTCCAGATGTACGTGATGTCACCAACCCAGACTTGATTCGGCCGTGGCGCGTGAAAAAGCTGACCAAGAAGATTCGGTGCGAGGGGATACTTGTGCTGCGAATCGGTGGTACGCCTGAATTTCTTTGGGGTACAGGCTTTTATAGCGTTTTCGCGCATCAGGCGTTCGACAAGTTTGTGGTTGGCGGTTTGACCTCGTGCTTCGAGTTCATTGGTCATCCTCGGGCTGCCATAGCGGTTTTCGTACTCTGCATCGATAGCGCGTATGTGGGTGACCAGCGCTGCGTTGCGTTTTTCGCGTTTACTGGGCCCACGTCGGCGCCATTCGTAGTATCCGGCGCGCGAGACGCCCAACCCTGCGCAAAGTGCGGTGACGGAGTGATTCGCCTTTTCCATGTCGATTACCTCGAACGGAGTCAGCTCCGGTCGCGCACGAAAAAGGCGACGGTGAACTCAAACGGTGGATGCAACACTGCGATATTGCCGAAACCTTGGAAGACGATCTTGAACGCAACACCACGCAAATTTGACCCTTTGGAAACTCGTGAGCTTTGGCGACGGTGGCGCGCCGGCGAATCCCTCAGTGCGATCGCCAGAGCACTGAACCGAAAACCCGGTACTATCCACGGCGTCGTCCGGGTGCGAGGTGGAATCGCTCCACCACTGCGCACGCGAAGCCCGCGCACGTTAACCCTAGATGACCGGGAAACAATCTCAAGAGGTCTTGCAGCGCGAATATCAATGCGCTCCATCGCTCAAACCTTGAAACGGCCGGCATCAACGGTTAGTCGTGAGATTGCAAGAAACGGAGGACAGGAACGCTACCGAGCAACCCTGGCCGATTGCCGCGCTTGGGAGAAAGCACAGCGCCCGAAGCATTGTAAGCTGAGCCGTCACCGGCGTTTGCGAATGCTCGTCAGTAGGAAGCTCGTTACGAAATGGTCGCCGGAGCAAATTTCCGGCTGGCTCCGCCGAACCTTCGATGACGCAGCCATGAACGTGTCACACGAAACGATTTACAAAACGATCTTTATCCAGAGTAGAAGTGCCCTGAAACAGGAACTCGGCAAGCATTTGCGCACCCGCCGCCAAATGCGAAGAATCAAGAAAGCATCAAGGATCGGCCAATCTCGGGGTAACATCGTGGATGCAGTTTCCATCCGTGATCGCCCCGCCCAAGTCGAGAACCGGGCAATTCCTGGTCATTGGGAAGGGGATCTGATGGCAGGCGGTAGAAACAGCCACATCGCCACGTTGGTCGAGCGAAAGTCGCGTTTCACCATGATTGTAAAGCTTATGGGCAAGGACGCACCGTCCGTCTCCAACGCTTTGAAAAGTAGTATCCGTAAAATTCCCGTTCAAGTTCGGAAGACTCTTACCTGGGACCGGGGGAAGGAAATGGCGTTCCACAAGGCAATCGCCATGGCTACCGACATCGAGGTTTATTTCTGCGATCCGCGGAGCCCATGGCAACGCGGCACCAACGAAAATACCAACGGGCTCTTGAGGCAATATTTTCCAAAGGGGATGCCTCTCGGAGAAATTTCGCAGCCTCAATTGAATCGGGTTGCGCAGAAACTAAATGCGCGGCCACGAAAGACGCTCAACTTCCGCACACCCGCCGAAGTTTATGATCAAGTGTTGCGTTGATTGATTGAATCCAATACAGATTTTTTTAAAGTGTCGCGGTCCCTCCGCAGCTCAATGTTTTCCTGTCGCAGGCGAGCGACCTCGAGTTCCAAAGTCTCGCCACTTTCTCCGCGCTTCACATCGCGTCCGTATTTTGCGCGCCACTGATACAGCTGGCTACCAGCGATTCCCAGACTTGCCGTCACGTCTGCAATGGATCGACTGCCCCGCGATTCCACTGCGGCCACCGCTTCCCTCTTGAACTCTTCCGTGTGTCGTTTTCGTTTTGCCATTTCCTTGGACCTCCCGGGATTTTACTCCCTTGTTGGGCTGTCTGGGCGATGGGGGGAACTTCAGTGTCACAATTCCTCGGCAGCGTTTCCACCCCACCTCCGTTTGGTGAACGAGACCATGAGGTCGGCTGTGAGGCCCGAGAAGGCGAATCGCCTGCGCCGAGCGGGCGGTACGGATGCGGCCACATCGAGGAAGCAAGACGGCAGCAATCGCCTCTGCCCAATGCGCGACTTCAAGTTTTTGTGGACCACGGTAAAGTACGCCCGGCCCGATTCCGCAACACGCGCCACACCACGGCTTCCTCCTGTTGCAGATGTCTGGTGCCAACCCTGCACCCAAGCAGAAGATTGATTCTGCTCCATTCTGGTATCCGCACAACGATTGAGGCATATGACCACCTGCCGAACTAATTTACGATCCGATATTGATCGCCTCCGTTTCGGGCCGAATCCTTGCGAACGCAGACCAAAACCCGATACGCTCTCCACATCGCCTATGAGCGATCCCCGAAGACCCAGCCGTTTACAGCAGTTTGGGTTCCCGGGCGAACACGCTCGTTTCACCCCCGGAGGTGACCGACGCCCCCTCTGAAACGAAGGCGATCTCGCAGTTGATATTGGTCGGGGTGAAAGGATTCGAACCTTCGGCATCCTGCTCCCAAAGGCGACCGCGCTTGTTCATTCAGCTTCGCTCAGATTGCTACCCGATCACAACTTCGTGATTTCAATGGAGATCGTCCCCAGCATGTTGGCACGTCTGTTCCACTGATTCCATTAAGTCCTGACTCGGTGGGGGCTATTGGGGGGCTGGACGAACGGGGCGAAGACGCGGCTCGGAAACCCGGTATTCACATGTTGAGGGCCACGGTCTGCCGCCGTCTTGAGGGCGTGCCATTCGAACCTCTCGGGCTGATTTTGGCCCCTTTCTTTCACGCGGTGAAACACCCCGGCCGGTTGGTTCACAACGAAATACCCAACTACCCCAGGCAATTTTCCGCTGGTGAATTTGTGAACCTGTGAACGGAAGAGCGAACGAAAGGACCCCAAATGACCACCGATCCGACTGACACCCCGCCTGAGCCCGTAAGTGCAATGCCACGGGCGGCGTACGATGCCGTCTTCAACATTTTCCGTCGGTTCCACGATGCAGATGAGATCGAGCACGTGGCGGTGAGCCTTTACGTCCTGATGACATACGTCTACGAAGTGTTCGATGCCCTTCCCTACCTGCACGTGGTCGGCGACCCTGGGACGGGGAAGACTCGGATGGCCGAACTGTTGGAGATGCTTTCCTTCAAAGCTCGACTTTCCGCAGGGATGTCACCGGCGGCGGTCTACCGATTCGTACAAAATGTCCGAGGTACCCTGATCGTCGACGAATTTGGAAGGACAACGGCCGACCTTCGCCGTGTCCTTAACGCAGGCTACAAGTGCACAGGCTGTGTGACCAGAGTTGCGACTGGTGGAAAAATTGAAGAGATCCAGTGTTTCGGGCCCAAGGTCTTAGTTGGCAACGACCCGGAGACGAACGCAGCACTTTCGTCGCGAATGCTGACATTGGTAAGCCAAGCCACGACTCGCGAGCTGGATCGATTCTTTGTCAGACGCGTCACGTCCGAGACTGAGATTGTGCGGGAAACGTGTGAAACGTTTGGGAAGACTTACCGACAAGCCATCGAGACCACCTACCAGAACCTTGAGTCGAGTCGGTTCCCTTCGCTGGTGGGACGAGAGTTTGAATTGGCAGCACCACTCGTTGCCGTTGCCATGGTTCTGGACGTTGGGCAAACGCGGCCGCTGACCCCGATCATCGTCGGCTTCTTGAAAACGCTGGCAGAAAAGAAGCGCAACATCGTGTCGTCGAATCAAGAAACCACGATTTTGTGGAGACTCGTGACCGAGTTCATCGGCAACCGAGCCCCTGATGCCAAACGTATCGCGGACCTCTACCTGGCTGCGTAACGTCAACTACAAACACCCAAGTGTTACCGCGCACGCTGGATGATGCGCATCAAATCGCGGGCTGCGATGCGCATTTTTCCCGTGACAGACGCCAAAGGCGATGGCCATCGAAGCCGTG
>JAYUPZ010000219.1:0-4364 GCA_043759805.1 Myxococcales bacterium
AAGCCGTTCACGGTCACCGTGACCATTCCTGTTCCGGCGGTTGCACAACTGCTCACTGCACCATCGGCCGTCGAGCCGCCATCGGGAATGTCACCGGTCGTATCGTCATCGTCGCAGCCGATGGATACGGAACCCATGAGACAAATTGAAAACGCCCAGCGAAGTTTATTGTTCATGGGGCGCAGTCTGCCACCACTCCAAGAAATTCGCCAACGTGCTACGGACGGCTTCGCGTTGCCGTCGGTTTGACGACGAATCGCTCGGCGTCGAGGGAAACTTTGCCTTCCTTCAAGAGACGGCCCAGGGCTCGTTTAAACGCCTTGCGGCTCAGACCGAAAAGTTCGCGCAATTCTTCCGGGCTGCTTCCATCCCCGAATCGAGGCGAACCAGGACGGTTGACGATGGTCAAGATTCGTTCCGCATCCCCATCCATCTCCTCATGGGCAAGGCCTCGCAGAGACAGTTCGATGCGTCCGTCGGGCAAGACCTTCGTGATACGAAACTCTGCCTTCTCACCACGCGACAGTCGGTGGGGTTCATGTGCGGGCACAAGTCCCACAAAACGCCGTTGTACGATCACGAAAAGTCCAATCACAGGATCGTTGCGCCAGGCTTCACCCTGCACCCACTCCCGCGGCGAAAACTTCCCCGGCTCGTTCAACATGCCGCTGACCCGCATGGTGCCCACGAGGCGCCCCTGTCGATCCAGCGTAAGGCCGACGGGATAGTGGCTGCCGCGCTCGACATCGCCGGTTTGTTCCGCGAAAGGCACCAACAGTTCCTTCGGCAACCCCCAGTCAAAAAACGCGCCCATCTGGTTGGTATCGGTTGCCCGCAGGTACGTCACCTCCCCAAGTTCGAGCGCGGGTTTTTGAAGGGTTGCCAGCGGCCGACCCTCAGAATCGTTGTACACGAAGACCTCCAGCTCATCGCCTTCCACTGCCCCTTCGGGTATCTCGGGGCCGAGCAGCAGCACCACAGCGGCCCGCTCGTCCTCGTCGGTGGGATCGACCGCAAGAAAGGCGCCTGGCGAACCAAAACGGCGGATGGGCAAGGTCACGATGCGCCCAACATGGGTCTCTATAGTCATCACGACCACCTTGGCACGTACTGACCCGGTGTGCATCAATGCCCAGATCGATTCGCAGCCTCATCCGTTCCAATCCACATGGGAAAACTTTGCCTTCTTCCTCCTGCTCTTGCGCTTGCGTTGGTGGCGCTTTGCAGCAACCCCGGTGGCGCACGCGCTGCCACCTTTTTTCTGCCATGGACTGACGCTGTCGACCGCTACGAACTCGACGACCAAAATAGGACGGTCGCCGAAAAGGGTAGGCTGGTATGCCCAGGCAAAGGGATTGTTCGCTATACGGGTACCGTCGTACGTTTAGATCGCCCGGCCCTTGTTCACGCTGCATTCGCCACCCGGCTGCAAAAATTCGAGGCGATTGTGCGCGATGTCGCCCTTGAACACTACGGTCGTGCTCCCTCGCGCATGCGCCACCTCGGTACCCTCGCCTGCCGGCGGATCCGCGGCTATCCAACCTGGTTGTCCGAGCATGCCCTCGGCAATGCCATCGACATCGCCGCCTTCGATTTTCCGGCAGCCTCGGCAGCGCTGCGCAAATCCAACCGGGGACTCCCGCCGCGAGCGTTTCACGTCTCGGTTCTCGACCATTGGCAAGCCACCCCCACCACCCGCCATGGGTTGTTCCTGCATGCGCTGGCAAAAAGATTGGTGGATTCGCCAGAGGTTTTTCGGGTCCTGCTCGGCCCAGCCTATCCCGGGCACAAGAATCATTTTCACTTCGACATGGGTCCCTATCGCCTGATCGAGATGTGAACCGGTGCACCAAGGTGTGACACGGCTGTCGCGGTTGTCTGTCAGTCCAACAGGCGACGTGGCAGTTCTTCACCACAAAACGGGGCGGTACGGCGCCTGCAATCCCACTCAACGTCCCGCGCCGTTGGCCCAACGCTTGCATTTGAATTCCGTGTTACAGTTTATCCCCTACGGAGCCCTCAATGACACCCACGAAGCCCACATTGCACACCCCTTCAGTCAATTCTATGCCGCTGCGACGCATCTCGGCGTGCGCCCTGGCCCTGTCAATGTTGGCGCTCGGTGCCTGTGAAAAGGACCCTCTGGAGCTGCCCGTCGACAAGACCAGCATCGCACTCACGGCTCAGAATAACGTAATCAACGTCACGAAAAATCTCACCGCCTCGATGGCTTTCCTGGCGGAGTCCGACAGCGTTGCCGGTAGCCTGAGTTCCTTCAACGATTGCACGGTGGAGGCCCCCGAACCGCTTCCTCCACCCATCTGTAAGACAAACGACCCGACCTGCGTCGAACCCGTCGTCGATCCCGTCCCTGTCGAATCCGGTACGGCCTGCGACACCGCTTCCATGAAACGGGACCTGGCCGAGATGAACAGCGATCTGCAAGGCGAGATCGACAAGTTTGTCGCGAAACTCAAAACCGAGATCTTCACGCCGGCCAACGTCGAAAGCGAAAGTGACACCGAGATCGTTTATAAGGTGCCGACTTCCATCGTGTGTGACGATACCGACGATTCGGAATGTATTGCCCAAGCTACCCGTGGTCAGTACCGCCTTCGGGTTACCTCTCCAGTGCAGGGCGATTTGGATGTCGCGTTCTTGATGACGGCCAATCGCTACGAAGCCATCGTCGTCAAACTGTACCACAAACGGCTTGGTGTAAGCGTTGATCTCGCAGCACTCAAGAAGGCTGCCGACATCATCGATCCCGATGCCGCGGCCGAAATCACCCGCGCCTCGGGCGTGGTCGAACTTTCCCTCGTCAAGAACGCCGATCGCGACTTCAGCCTGATTGGCGAAATTGCGAAGGCAATCGACATTGCGGTGACCGAAGTCAATGAGGACGGGGCCCAACCCCAAACCGTCACCTTCAAGCTTGATGCAAGCGATAAAACCTACGAAGTCCGACTCGACGGCGTCAAGAAGACCGTTTCAGCGTCGATCAATTTTGGTGCGTTTCGCCTGTCTGCACCGCTTTCCGGACTTGGAGACACCGTGGGCGCCGGTAACGCGATGACCACAACGGATCTCTACAATCTGGTGGTGGGTGGCCTCAACGGTGCCTTCACATTCGATGCTTCGAGCGATCTCCTTAACTTCAAACAACTTGGCCTTGGCAACGAAACCACGGCGGTTTCTGTGAATGGCAATCAGGTTTTCGCGCTTGATGTGAACAAGAACAGTGGTCGCCGCTTCGATATGAGTGTATCGATGGCCGACACGGACTCGCCCACAATGACTTTCGATCCAGGCTTGAACGCCGCGATGAAGTTCAACTTTACCTCGATTGCCAGTCGATTCGAATCGCTACCGAAGTGGGCGTTGAACGATACGATGGCGTTTGAATTGACGGGAACCAAGCCCGCCATTCGAGTCAACGACGCTGGCCTCGAAGTGGTTTCGGGCACACTGCGTTTCTCAAGCACCGCCGTGCCCTCTGCCACGGTCGTCGTCAACGCCGGCCAGTGCATGCTTTCCTCGGATGTGGAGCCCGTGGCCCCAGCTCACGATTTGTTGTCGTCCTTCTCAGCGGGCGCCTGCCAGTAAAGCCTGGGCTGACGTGCCAAAGCCCCGTACCTCGCGCGAGGACGGGGCTTTTTTTCGTCCAACGCAAAGCAGGCTGGCGAGCTATGGTCTGAGACACGCAATGGCGCTTTCCTGGTATCCCGGTCATATGGTCACCGCTCGCAAAGAGGCGGCGGTGGCCATGCGAAGGACGGACCTCGTCATCGAGGTGCTCGACGCCCGCGCCCCCCATGCAAGCTGCAATCCGATGCTCGAAACCTTGCGCAAGGAGCTGGATCGCCCCGCACTCAAGTTGCTAAACAAAAGTGACGTGGCCGACCCGGAACAAACCCGGGCCTGGATTACGTACTACAATTCAAAACCAGGCGTGAAAGCGGTCGCCTTGACAGCAAGGAAACCTGGCGACGCAGCGCGCATTCTGAAGGTCGCGGAGGCGATGGTACCCGGCCGAACGACGACTGTGAAACCGTTGCGCATGATGATCCTGGGCATACCGAACGTCGGCAAATCGACGTTGATGAATGCGCTGCTCAAGAAAAAAGTAGCCAAGGTTGGCGACGAGCCGGCCGTGACCAAGATGCAGCAGAAGCTTTATCTGGGCAAGAACATCATCCTGGTCGATACGCCAGGCATGCTGTGGCCAAAGATCGCGCTTGCCAGCGATGGTCTGATGCTGGCGGCCAGCCATGCGATCGGATCGAATGCCTTGATCGAAGAAGAGGTCGCGGTGTTTCTGGCCGAGGTGCTGCTTGAGTCCTATCCGGGCTTGTTGGCAACGC
>JAYUPZ010000220.1:0-4357 GCA_043759805.1 Myxococcales bacterium
CATGCTGATTTGCCTAGCAACCAGGCCATCAAGAAGACGAGCACAATGGCGCCCGGGCCGCGTTCCGACCAGAGCCCCATCCAATCTGAGTTCGGGAGCCGATTCACCGGTTGGAAAGCGTCGGCGCCGATGTTGGGATCGTTGGCCGATGCAAACTCCGGATACACGAGCGACCAATTTCCGGCGCCAACACCGAACGGAAGGTGAGCCCATCCCATCGCTGCACTATTTATGTATTGAACGATTCGCCCCTGGCCTGTTCCCGACGAGATCTCCGTCAGTCGAGAAAACGTATTTTGAATCGTCGCTTTCGATTCCGATGATGAATCCGTAATATAAAAAGTGGAGATGAGCGTCGCGAGGACGACGGTGGGTAAAATCCGTCGTGCAAGGGTGCTGAATGCGACGAACCAGTTGCGCATGAAGAGGGCGTACGCGACCGTAGATACAGTACCGGCGACCATCAGGGCGATCCACGCCGCTCGACAGCGGGAGATCATGACTGCTAGTGCGACCAAGGTCAGCCCCGTTGCCCAAAGAAATCTCCGTAATTTATTCGAATCCATGATGGTCTCGAATGCCAGAAATGGTGTTGCCAGCACGAGAATGTGCGCCACAAAGTTACGGTTTCCTCCGGTTCCTGCTGGACCCCGTCCAGGCATTGCGAGGTTGGGCAGTAACCCGACCGATTCGGCCACCATGGGCAATGCTGCCGCGATGCCAGCCAATGCGACGATCGCGAACAGTACGCGTCGATCGCGATGCAGTTGCCCCATTGTGAAGAGCGCGGCGCTCGCACTCACCGTCAGAGTCAGTGCCCGAAATCCGTACCAAATGTTCGGGGCGCCGAATAGCGAGAACGCTCCGAGCATCCCCATTGCGAGGAGCGCAGCATCCATCAACGAGACACTGAGGTTGGGTCTGAAGGAAACAGTCAGTAACGAAAAGGACCAAACCGCAACATGTAGGGCAAGCTCTTTGGGCAGCGCGTACCGGTCGTACCCCGACTCTGGACCGCCCCACATGGCACTGATTACGGCGACGAGAGTCAGCCCAACCATGACCAACGAGACCCGTTCCCACGGGCGGCGGGGCATTCTCCCGTCGTATCCACCCGGCTTGGGTCCTGGATCATCGCTCGGTGCAGTTGACGTACGGTCCACCGGAACGTGCCTACACCGTTTGAAGGCCGACGCACAAGGCCGCTATAGATGTTGGGTCACGAACGAGTCAGTTCGGACCATCGCAGGGTACCTCTTATGACGTTTTTTGACGATCGCTATCTTTCACGTGCTAGTTTCCGGCCGATGCGAGTTCATAGGCAGTCAACCGGGGTGTTTCTTATGGCTTCCATTGGCGCCTTGTCGAGCGGATGTCGGGAGAATCGATCGGAGACCGCAGAGGCCGTCAGCTCTTTGGTTTCATCCAATGCCGTTGTCAGCGCCGAACTCCTTCGACAGCGCGCTGGTGGTCGTGCGGTGTTAATCGTGGAGAGCGCGGGTCCAAACGAAAGCGACCGCAAAATCGCGTTAGAAATGCAGAATTTGGGTTTCGATGTCGATACCATCGCGGCGAATCAGGCAAACGCGGCCGACTTGACGGATACGCGAATGGTGGTGATTTCCGAGTCGACCCAATCGGAAGATCTAAGTGACGAGTTGCGGGATTTGCCTGTCCCCGTTCTGCTGCTCGAACCTTCTCTCACCGATGAGATGGGATTTTGCGGGCTCGAATGGCAGTCCAACTACGGGGACCTTGTAGGTCAGGAAAATCTGATGATTACAAGTCCAACCCACATTTTGGCAGCAGGCTTTTCCGGCAAGGTACAGGTCAGCAAGGGCCCCCAAAAATTCGTATGGGGCGTTCCGTCGTCCTCGGCGATTTCGATTGCCGGTTCAGACTCGCAGCCACAGCGAAATTTGATTTTCGCCTACGAACGCCGCGCCCAAATGGTGCGAGGTGTCGCACCTGCCCGTCGCAGCTTCTTCTTTGCCGGTCGGGACACACCGCAGTTGATGACCACGCAAGGGTGGAAGTTGTTCAGATCGATGCTGCTCTGGACTGCGCAGCCTCGGTCGTTGTTGGTGGTGGACAACGAATCGCTGATTTCTGCCGATGAAGCGCTCAGGCAACGCCTATCGACAAGCGGATACTTGGTCGACGTTGTGGCGGCATCGGCCCTGACCCCGGAGATGGCGGTGGGTTACACGGCTGTTGTGGTGTCGGAATCGTCGTTGTCGAGCGACATTGGGACCAAGCTTACCAATGCGAAGGTGCCTCTACTTGTCCTCGAACCGTCTGTGTTTGACGACCTTCGATTGACGGGTCCAAACTGGATGGCGGATTTTGGCGACGTGACTGGCGGAACAAATATCGTCGTCGCCAATCCCCACCGCACTGGAGCGAACCTTGTTGGTTCGATTCAAGTCGTTTCCACACCGTCCAAATTCGTGTGGGGGAGTCCGGTTATCGCAGAAGCCACAATCGTCGCCCACGCGGTCGGTCGACCGACATGGGCAACTGTGTTCGCGCTTGAGCAAGGTGCGAAAGACACCACGGGACAACCTTTGGCCCATCGCCGGGTGGGCTGGTTCGCGGGTAGGGATACCCCGTCTGCTCTAACCACCGACGGGTGGAAGCTCTTCGATGCAGCTATAGCGTGGTTGGTTGGGGGGAGAACGCATGGGTCCGAAGGGGGAGTTGGCGGAAATGCATGCGGATTTTCATCGGTCTGGAATAGCGAGGAAGCTCGCGATCCATGTCTACAAGGGCAGATAGTCGGCACTGCGGTCTTGTCGGCCACGGCTGGGACAGGATCGGTTTCGATTCCATTCAACCTAGCGACTGGGACAACGACGTGTGTACAAGTCGTCCAATCAGGGGCGAAGGGCACTCCGAAACTCTCTCTCGATTCGGCAGAAATCTCGACGGGAAAGAGCACGCATCTCGAACATCGACAGCTGCTTGCGGCCGGTGGCCACAGCGTTTCCATTGTTCACGGCGCTTCACTTGGCACCGGACCGATTACGGTCTTTGTAAAAATACCGTTTGAAAACGCGCCGTCGATTGGCACCGTCGAGTTTCAGGGCGTCACCCTGGGGGGGCCAATTGCCTCGTTACCAGTTTTGCAGCCGGGTTCGCCGGTTGGGATCAAAAGCGCCATTCGTATTCCGCTCAGCGATGCGCCAAGCGGGAGCGTTAATTTTTCGTATGACGTTTGGGATGAACGCACTTGCACAAAAGTTCGGACCCTCCCGGGAACGACACTGGTGTCCGGTCTCAGCCAATGGGTAACGGGAAATTGGGACGGTAAAAAGACTGACGGGCAAGCTGTTGGGCCGGGTCGGTACCTGGTTGGCTTGACCGTGACCATTCCCGGGTCGTTGAAAAGCTACTCCACGCCGTTCTCCACGATTCGCGTCGCCGATTCGCGTACGGTCGATGAATGTCGGAAGGAACTGGTTGCGGCCTCGCAGGCAGTCAGCCGGAGCGATCCACTCACGACGCTGTTGTTCGCACGGCAGTATTTATCCTGTGGAAACAACGAGCCGAGTGCGTGCGAGATTGACATCGCTGCGTCGGTCCTTCTCGACCGACGAACGATGGTGCAGGCGTTCGTTGCCGGTGATGTGACGTTTCAGACCTATCTTCACTTCGCGCGCGACCGTACGAAGAAATTGAATCTGGGTGACGACAACATTGGTTGGGTTGAATCAACGTGTGTCGGAGACGGCGACGGAGATCTGGTCCCCGACAATCGCGATCAATGTCTGGATACCCCACCCATGACGCCAACCGATGACGTTGGTTGTACCGACCGGAATCTTCCCGCTGTGAAAGAGAACAGCCGAATAAGGGAAATGCTGTTGAAGCAACCCCACATTTTCTCCAAGTGCACGGACGAGGTTCTGCCCGCTGCAAGCAAGCTTGTCGGTGTCTGTCAGGACAACAGCAATGGAAACCTTGAGGTCTACTTCAAATCCTCAACGATTTTGGAGCAGCACCCGGAATGCGAGATTTTCCTGGTGCTGGAGGCGATTTTTGACGGGGTAGACCGAGTTACGAATGAACCGAGAAAGGCGATACTCGGTGTGGCACTGGGCGCCACGGTTCCTCATCGATATGAGTACCGTCAGAATGGTTCGCTGAAAACCGTCGGATTTACAGTCACGCCGGAATACATCGGTGGGACCTGGCAGGATCTTGCCGGAACAACGCTTTGGCAGAACGCGGAATGGACGTTGACCACGATGAATTCTCAACGTCGCCGCTCCGGTGTTGAAACGGGGAAAATTTTAAAGGTGCAGCCAACGCCGATCGCGTTTAGCTGTGAGTCGTAATGCTTATGAAGATCTTC
>JAYUPZ010000221.1:0-9095 GCA_043759805.1 Myxococcales bacterium
CGACCAGCCCTGGCTCGACTACCAGCAGCCGGACGAACAGCAGGCCAGTTGCGACATGCACCGATCACTCCACCAGAACGACGTCGCCGTCGCGTAACACGAATTGCGCGGCACGAGGATCCGGAAGCGTGAGTTCGTTCAATCGGAACCGGATCCTTCGTGTGGCCGGCCCAGCAGAAGGATCCTTTCGCAAAACAAAAATATGGTCTTCACTGGCGAACTCGGTAAGCCAACCGGAGAGTGCCAGAGTACGAAGCAGCGTTCGATCGTCCGTAAGTTCGTACTTGTTCGGAAGCTTGACCTCGCCAATCACGCTAACCGTGATCGGGGCCACGCGGATAAGGCGAACGGCGATCTCCGGGTTGATGAGGATCGTCTTGAGTCGCACGGTGAGCATCCGGGCTATCTCCTCGGGCAAAAGACCCGAGACCTGAACGACGCCCACCGTCGGATGCAGGTAGTCACCGGATGCGCCGACGTCAAACTCACCGGAAAGCGCTGGCTGATCTTTGACGAAGACCGTGATGCGGTCCTTGGGTAGTACGGTTCGTGAGGCACCCGCCTTCTGTTCGGGTAGATCATGTCCCCATACGAAAGGCACGGAACCAGGCCGACACGAGGCAAATAACAAGGTGGCGGTCGAGAGAACAAAAAAATGAAATCGCATCGAGCTCATGGCACTTGAATTAGTCGGGATATTCTTCATCGGCTGGCGCCTCCTTGCTTATCCGCTTTGAGACAAGCCATGCTTCGCGAATGAGAATAAATGCCCCGCACATTGCCAGCATGGCCGTCAACGCGATCCCTATCCGTTTGGCCAGCAGTTGCCTGATGGAAAAGGGGAGAAGTTGAGGTTCGGATATGATCTCGAAACGGCTGGTGGCGTTCACGCGTTCACGGTCGAGTTGAAGCTCTTGCGTGCGAAGTTCAAGGAACAGTTGGTCCGCCAACGTTTCCCTGTTTTTCTTCCTGTGCTCAAGTTCGGCAAGCTTGCGCGCAACGGCGGGCATTTCATTCAAACCCGAGATCGCGCTACCGATGCCCTTCTTGGTGTCGTGCAGCTCTCCTTCTGCGGCTGCTTTTTGTGCCTCAAGGGTCACGATCCGCTGCGACAGCCGCTGGTGATCGGCATTGGTCTGACGTTCAAAGTCGGTGCTGGGCGCGGTGAGTTGTTGCGAAATTAGCTGTTCAATCCGGCGGCGTTCCTCGAGAAACGCCCGAATGGTCGGGTGTTCATCGGCAAGTCCCTGCGCCCTTGCTTCGGTGATCTTTCGATTCAAATCCGCGACGTTGTCACGATAACGTTGTGTTTCCTGGACGCGCCCCGTTCCCAATGATGCATCGCCGGCGACCAGGCGGCGGGCACTCTCCAGCTCCCCGTTGATGCGTCGTACCTCTGCCGATACGACGGTTTTTCTCGACTCAAGCTCGAACCGCGAATTGACGGTCCCGGGCGCCTGTTCGGGCAGAGCACGGGTGTGTTTTTCTTTGAACTGGCTTTCGTCCTTCGATATCAATTCATGTTCTGCGGTCACGTCGGCGTGGCGCTTCCGCAAAAATTCGACATCCGAGGACAGCTTGTGCAGCGCCTTGTCGATCTCGGAACTGACATAATTCTCGATATGCAAGGTAAGGAAGCCTGTAGCGCCTTCGGGCGTGTCTTGTCGTCGTGATTCGTGATACGATACGTTGAAAAGGTTGGCTCCGATCGGCTCAACCGTAATGCGAGAGGCGAGCACGATCGACATGGATTCGGGAGGTCGCGCGATGCCCGCTTTTTTAAGGGTGGCTTCGACCAGTTTCGGGCTGGTGAGCGTCTTGGCGGCAGTTCCAAAGAAAATATCCCGTTGCTGCTCCGAGCTGCCGGGGTCAAGCGGATTTTCCATGGTCGAGGGATCCAGCTTGATCTCGCAAGTGGCGGTCGGCGCCTCGGGCAACAAAAGCACGCTCACCACACCAACAACGATTCCGGCAAGTACCGCCGATACAATTAACGTTGCGTAGCGACGAAGAAATCGCAACAGCACGATGATCTTTCGGACCAGTTCTGCAAAGGATGCTGCGGTGTCGGGCTCGGCAATTACCGCCGAACGGGGTGGCGAGGATACGCCGCTGTCGGCCATCGCATTCAATAGCGCTGGACGCGGTGGTTCGCGGTAAGAGGTAGCCGTCGGCACGAGCGCCGTCGAGGTAGGCAGCGATAGGTCGTTGATGTCGGCCAGAAACGTGAAGTCGATGGCTCCAAATGCGATGCTTCCACGGTCGCGCAACCTTGCCCGCATGATCTGTTGCGAATCGACAAAGGTGCCGTTTGCCGAGCCAAGGTCCTCAATGAGAAAACCTTGATCATCGCGGATGATCCTTGCGTGGCGCGAATCGATCGACGGATCCGGAATGTTGACGTCAACGCCTGGATCGCTGCCTATCACAGACACCATTCGGCTGAGTGCCAAGATTCGTCCAGCTTGGGGACCCGCGCCTCCGATCAAGCAAGCAACCTGCGGGGAGGGTGGTGCTGCCGGCCCGGCCGGGCCACGACGAGAGCCCGATGTCGGGTTCGATGGATCCGGGTCAGAGTTACGCATGTAAGCCAGGGTATTTCTTACCACGATTGGCTTCGGATTTGGCTTCCGGAATCGGAATAAGGACAGCTGTAATCAGCAATCCTGCGGGGCAAAAGACTCGACCGATTCCCACCAATCCGTCGCGACGTCGGTACTCGAACGGAAGGGGGATCTGGTCCTTACCGGGTAGGCCCTCGGGGAACTCGATTTCAACTTCATCGAATCCAATCATTCGACGGGAATGCGCCGGCTGAGCTTTGTACAGAGCCTCTTTGGCCGAAAAAATTGCGCGGACCCATTCACCGGTGCGCCTTTCCTCACGCTCATTAAGCCTGGCAAGGTGGGCGGCTTCGTCTGTAGTCAGGACGCTTGCCGCTACATCAGGACCCACGGGGAGATAGGGCTCGGCATCAATCCCGACGGCCGAAAGTCGTCCCGTATTCACGATCGCGGCGGCTGCGAAGAGGCGACCGTTCAGCAAGGTGTGGGTAATCGAACCGTGCCAGCCAACAGGCCAAATCGGCGCGCGGTCGGTGTCAGGAAGCAAAGGCTCGTCGAGCGGTACACCGGCATGTGCAAAGCAACGCCGGGCACAGTCTCGCCCTGCTGCAAACTCGCGCCGGCGTTGTGGGACAGCCCGTTCCACGCAGCGGAGCTCGTCGCGCAAGAGCGGTGCCGGTTCGCTGTCGAACCATGCTGCCCGGACGATAACGTCATCGCCCGAAAACAGATCTGACAGCTCCACATCCGACATGGGCGGCTCAAGCAGATTCGGATTCTCGTCCGCGCTTTCTCCGCAACATTGCTGCGCGCCGTGCAGCACCGCGATCACCAACTTGTTTCAAGGCTTCGTTTTCGCCGCCGCTGTTCTCCAGGTGCGCCGCCAGCTGCCTTGCCGTGGGGAAGCGGAAAATGTCGGTGACAGAAAGATCTCGCGCAAGAGCATCACGCAGTTTTCGATGGGCTTGCACTGCCAAAAGCGAGTGCCCTCCCACTTGGAAGAAATTGTCGTCGCGTCCGACTTGTTCGAGCCCAAGAATTGTCTGGAAGACGCGAACGATGTCATCTTCGAGATCGCCCTCCGGTTTGGCATATTCCGCTCGTGGTCCCGAGGCGTCGGGTGCTGGCAGCGCCTTGCGATCGACCTTTTTGTTCGGCGTCAACGGAAACAGCGCGAGTGTTACGAATGCTCCCGGAATCATGTAGTCCGGTAGCGACTCCGACAGGTGTTTGCGCAGGATCTCCGTATCAAAGGTTTGACCGCTGCGAAGGTACGCACAAAGGCGGGGATCGCCCGGGCGATCTTCTCGCACCATCACCACGGCCTCCTTGACGCCGGGAATTTCGGACAGGCGCGTCTCGATTTCGCCAAGCTCGATTCGGTAACCGCGCAACTTGACTTGATGGTCGACGCGACCGATGAACTCGATTCTTGCGTCGTCGCGGAATTTCACGAGATCGCCGGTGCGATAAAGGCGTGCCTCGGGTTTGTTGTCGAAGGGATCCGGGACGAATCGGTCTGCCGTCAACTCGGGACGGGCGTGATATCCCCGCGCCACACCGTCGCCGCCGATGTAAAGTTCGCCGGGGGCGCCAACCGGAACCGGCTGTTTTTGCCCGTCGAGAACGTACATGGTGGTATTGGCGATGGGACGACCGATTGTAACCGTCTCACCGACCGCAACAGCATCGACCGATGACCAGATGGTGGTTTCGGTGGGTCCGTACATGTTGCTGATCCGGGTTTGGCTTACCGAAGCGATATCCGAAACAAGGCTATCAGGAAGTGCCTCGCCACCGATCATGACGTGTCGTACGGTTGACAGAGCGCTGCGCGTTGCCGGGTGCTCCAGCAACATCCGCATCATACTTGGGGTGCACTGCAAATGCGTTATCTGGTGTCGCTTGAGTTGCGTTGACAGCGAGAAGTCGTCGGTTGGTACTTCGGCCCCTCGCGCTGCCGACGTTTGTTTTCTCAGCTCGTTCAGGTGGGGAAGGTGCTGCAAAACCGTATCGGCATCGATACCAAAGTCAATGAGGCAAGCCACATCGTCCACGCCCCATCCCTTGAGTCGATCGATCGTCGCTGCGCACGATTCCGGTGTGCCAAAGAGGCCGCTTTGCGCGTAGTAGCGTTCGAAAGAGAACTCGAGCAGCGCGTCCATTTCCTCGGTGGACATGCGCTGAAAATTCACCTGGAGGCTGTCGCCATCTTTGGCCACCTTCTTGAAGGCAGGAAAGCTCCAGGCGTAGTCACCAATCAACTCAAGAGAGCTCTTGAGGTAATTCTTCATGGGTTGGCGAACGATCTCTTTAACTTTTGTTGCGTCCGGGCCAACGAAGGTGTGGAGCATCAGCGTCACCTTGCCTTCACCCGTATGTCCCGCGTCGCGCCGTGCCTTGCGATAGATTTGAATCTTCGAGGCCATTTCGTCGAAGGATTGTCCAAGCAGGTGAGTCAGAACGTTGGCGCCGATTCGTCCTGCGGATGCAAAGGTATCCGGGTGTCCGGCGGCGGTGACCCAAACGGGAAGTTCCGGCTGCACGGGGCGTGGTCGTGTTTCGATGGCGACCTCGCCGACCGGACTGGGAAACTTGACGGATTCACCTCGCCACAGCTTGCGAATGGTCTCGATGTTTCGCAGCATGACGCCCTTTTTGTCGCTGAAACTATCGGGCCACAACAAGAAGTCGCGCGGATGCCAACCCGAGGCGAACGACAACCCGACGCGTCCGTCGGAAAGGTTGTCAACCACCGCCCACTCTTCGGCGACGCGCGCCGGATGGTGTAACGGTGCAACGCAACTGCCCGCTCGAATCTGGATGCGCTTGGTAATCATCGCAAGTGCCGCACCCGCGACGGCTGGATTCGGATAAAGCCCCCCGAATCCGCCGAAGTGTCGTTCCGGAGTCGATACCGACGAGAACCCGTTCTCGTCGGCAAACTTCGCACCTTCGATTAGCAATCGATACTTTTCACGGCCGGGCGTACCGTCGGAATCGGCGGCAAAATAGAAAAGCGAAAACTCGATGCCCTTGTCGGCGTGGCGATCGGTTTCACCAGCAGGCCCTAGATCGCTGCGGTCACTTGAGGCGATGACGATCTTGAATCCGCGGGCCAGCGTCCAAAAAAGTTCGAGTACCGAGATGTCGAATGAGAGGCTGGTGACGGCAAGCCAAACGTTGCCATCGCGATCGCTAATGTGGGCGTCCATCCCCGTGAAGAAGTTGGTGACGTTTCGGTGTTCGAGAAGCACACCCTTGGGTTTGCCGGTAGAGCCGGAGGTGTAGATGGCATAGGCAAGATGCGATGCATTCGCACGATCGGTAGGTCGCGTCTCTGCTCGGGTCGCAACCGCCTCAGCGATCAGGTCGAGGTCGAGATTGATAAGTTCCGCCGTACCTGCGGGTACACTCTCGCGAGTCGAATTGTCACACACGATAAGACGGGTCTGACTGTCCTGCACCATCAACGCAAGTCGATCGGCCGGGTAGTCGGGATCAAGCGGTACGTAGGCGGCTCCGGCTTTCCAGATGGCGAGCGCAGCGACGACGAGCGCCTCGGTTCGAGGCAGACACAAACCCACAAGCGTGTCGGGCTTGGCGCCTTTTTCGATCAGAAACTGCGCGAGTCGGTTGGCCCGTCGATCCAATTCGGCGTACGTGAGACTTCGATCGCGATAGGCGAGGGCAATCGCGTCGGGCGTCCGATCGGTTTGTTCCTCAATGAGCTGGTGAACACAGTGGTTGCGCGGATACGCTGTCGCCGTGGCATTCCAGTCTACGAGCAATCGATTGCGCTCATTCGCATCCACGATCGGGAGATCGTTGAACGGGACATCGCGTTTGGATAGTGTTGCAGTGATCCAGGCAACCAACCGGTCTGCGGTTTTTCGAGCGTTGGCTTCGAGGTAACCCGATGCATTGAGGACAAGCCGGGGTGCGCCTCCGGTAGAATCAAGAACGAGCCGCAATGCGGCCGTCGACTGGGGTTCACGTCCCGAAAAGGCGATCTGGCAGGGGTATTCAGGTTCACGCAACTCGGGCAATCCGAGCAAAATTTCGCGCGCTTCTTCTGCGCCGTCGGACGATGCCAATAGCTCTACGCCGATTTGTACCACAAGCTCGTTGAAGGTTTTGTGGGTGTCCAGATCGCAAACGACTGGAAGATATCCCGTCAGGAGGCGGGTCCCTTCTGCACAGGCCACCCCTTGCAATTCGGGCACAAAGGCGCCGATCGAAAACTGGCGAGCTCCCGTCGTGCGTCCAAGCCAGGAAACGAACCCTGCGACGATTTCCTCTCGTGAGTGGCTTGGCAGCTTGAGATCGAAGGAAAACACATCGGTCGAGCCGGATGCGGAGGAGGTCGCCATCGGGGGCTCGGCAGGGGTGGCCGACAGGCGTTCCAACCAGCGTTCGCCGTCGTTCAGTTCATCCGTGTGCATCAGCGCGATTCCTTTAGGTTCCTAGTAAGCGTTGCGTTTTTTCTTGTTGCCGACGACGGTCAACAAAATAATCTTGAGATCCCAAAACAGATTCCAATCGTGGATATAGGCGAGATCGTGTTCGACCCGCTTCTCCATTTTGGCGAGCTCGTCGGTTTCGCCGCGCCAACCGTTGACCTGGGCCCACCCGGTGATTCCCGGTTTAACCTTGTGACGCAACATGTAGCCGTGAATCAACGATCGGTATTCTTCGTTGTGCGCAACAGCATGGGGCCGTGGACCAACGATGGACATCTCGCCTGTGATGACCTGGAGGAATTGCGGTAACTCATCAAGCGAGGTCCGCCGCAGGAAGGCACCGACCCGCGTGATGCGCGGATCGTCCTTCGTTGCCTGCTTGATCACGGGACCGTCTTCGAGAACTCGCATCGAGCGGAACTTCAGGATGCGAATCTCCCTGCCGTTGAGGCCATATCGCCGCTGCCGAAAAAAAACTGGACCGGACGAGTTGAGCTTGACGGCGATAGCGATACCCAACATCGGTATCGCTATCAGCGCCACGATGAACGAGCCAACGACCAGATCTTCGATCCGTTTTAACCAGCCACCCACGCCGCGAAACGGGCTGTCGTAGATGCTGACGACCGGAACGTTACCAATTTGTGTCCAGCGGGCGTGCAGCAAGTCGAAGGTAAAGAAGTCCGCGACCATGTAGACGGTTGCCGTCGTGTCGGCGAGTGATCGCAAGGATTCGGCGATGCGGGTTTCAGCGCGCAAAGGCAACGCGATGAACACGATGTCGATCTTGCCGTCGCGCGCATCTTCAACGAGTTCATTGACGGTGCCGACGGCAGGAACTGTTTTTAGGGGATGCCGGCGATCGGGCGCACGATCGTCGTACACGCCACTCAGGTTCATACCGAGCCATGGCATTTCCGAAATCTGGCTGACCAGGTTGTCCGCGATATCCGTTGCACCGAGGATGGCGACTCGCCGGGTGTTCATTCCCGCGGCGCGTACTCGGTTCAGAATGAGGCGCATGCCCACGCGCCACCCCCCGAGCAGGACTGGAGCGAGAAAGAGCCACCCAACGAGCACCGATCGTGGAAACTCACTCCAAGCCTTGGTGATGAAACCAATCAACAGGAGCGCAGGCGGAACAAAGAGCCATGCGGTCGCGACGGCTTGTAGTTCACTGATCGCTCCCTCGGTTCGATACCCTCGGTAGATCCCCTGGGATTCACCGGTGATCCGAAAGAAAAGCACCGCCAACACCGCGGCGGTTGTCGTGACGGCATGCCAGGGTTGCCCCACGATTGAGCAAACTGCATAGAGCGCACCAGCAATCAAGGCGCTGTCGATGAGACGCTGAAGTGCGCTGATCGCGCTTTCGTGATTACGGAGTAGCCCGCCCTGTGTACTGCTCCTTGTCATTGTGCCTTCCCACGGCGCGTCAGTTGATACAACACCTACATTGATCCGTAAAGTCGGATTCCTCGGGATATATCAACACATCAAACGATAACATCGAGCAATCTTCCCACGGGTTGGGGTTTCCTGTTTGGAGCTTGACCCATTCGTCGCGCGGGGCTCTTATGTCGGCCCACGGATGACAGGCAGCCTTGTTCCCTTAATCGCACTGGGTCTATGGGTCCCGATAGGGCTGTCTTTATTTGCGCTGATGGATCCCCGCCGGGCAATTCTGCTCTGTGTTGTGGGCGGTATGTTGTTGTTGCCGGAACGAACAGCATTTGACGCGCCCTTGATCCCAGCCCTGGGCAAAAATGAAATTGCCTCTCTGACGGCTTTACTGGGATGCGCGATATTTGCGCCACGAACGTTGTCAAATCGTCCCGCTAGCCGAATCGACTGGCTCCTTTTGCTCGTCAGCGTGTGGGTCGTTCCAACGGTTCTTGCGAACCCGGAACCCCTGGTAAATGGCATCGTATTTCGGCCGGGGCTCACCACGCATGACATGGTGTCCGGTTTCATTGCAACGACTCTCGGGATCGGTTTGCCGTTCATGCTCGGACGGTGGACGTCAACCGACCTGGGGAGTCTTCGAGTTGCGTTGGCTACCATCGTT
>JAYUPZ010000222.1:0-9094 GCA_043759805.1 Myxococcales bacterium
CTGCCGATAGTCCCGCGGGTCCAACGAGGTACGCGAGAGCGAGACCACCGATCATCATCGAAATACAAATGCGCAATCCGACGAGCGCCCCCGCGGCGACGAGCATAAATTTGTGATCGAGGATCATTGTCCAGTCGCTCGGCGCAAGCGCCTTGTCCGTTCCGGGATGAACACCGCGCGCAGGCAGAAAGTTCAGCACGGGTGAGTCCGAAGGTAAAAGTGGGATGCGTGAATGGCCGTCCAGTCGAAGTTTCAGATCCATCAGCAACGGCGTCAACCCGCTGCCGACGGCAGCCCACATCAAAGCGCGGGCTTTCCATACAGCCTCGCCACCTTGGCTGTACAACGATTGCAAAGTGGTGGCGGCGGCAAGTCCTGATGGAAACTTCAACCGTTCGACATTGATGAGGCTTCTCTTCATCGGGATGGCAAGAGCAACGCCCAGGATCGCAATGAACACGATCCACCCAACAAGTACCGCAACCGGAATGTGTTGACCGGCAGGGTTGTCTGGCGTCACGGATAACATCAAGAGGGCCGGGATCGCGGACACCATTGTGTTCCCCGTCGAATAGCCCGCTGACGAAGCGGTTGACTGCATGCAGTTTGTTTCGAGGATGGACATGGGCGAACGCACGAGGCGCGCCTTCCACAATCCGTTCCACAACGAAAAGGACATGATGCAGTCGGTGATGCCGACCCCGAATCCCCAGCCGGTCTTGAGGCCGATATAAAGGTTCGTAAACGCGAGAAGAAATCCCATCAACGAACCCATCACAACAGAGCGTACCGTCAACTGCGGCAGCGCATCGCCACGGTAGACCCTTTCGTACCACGATTTTTCGTCGAAGTTGGCGACCTCGTCAGGGCTGAGATCGAGCGGCCGTCCCTGTTCAATCTCTTGCGCGGTGGTGGCGGGCTTCTGAAACAGTGCCATTGCTGTCGAGACTAACCCAGGTCGGTCTCCACGTCGGAAAGCCGGACGTAAATGCCGTCGGGTCGCTCTTGCACCTCGTGTTTGACGAGGTGTGCTCCGAGGCCGCTTGAGGGACGGCCCGACTCCGGCTCGTAGGCCCACCCGTGCCACGGACACACCACCAGGCCCTCGTAGAGCCAGCCGGTCGACAACGGCGAGCCCTGATGAGGACACACGTCATCAAAAACGCTCAGCTTGCCACCATGGCGGACGGCGCAAAGCAGCCGCTTTTCACACCGGGCTTCGCGCATCTCCCCTTCAGGGAGCGCGTCAGTCTCCAATATCTTTAACCAGCGTTCGTCTGACACCGCCGTTATCATAGCGCTTGATGTTATCGTAAGCTTGGTCAGAACCCATGGCGGAAGCGCGTCCTCGACTGCGAAAACGAAAGCGCGTCGCGCTCATTATCGAAACATCGAATGCGTATGGCCGGGGCGTGCTGGCCGGGATCGGTGATTTTGTACGCGAGCACGATCCGTGGTCAATTTATTTGCCTGAAGGCCGACGGGGAGACAAACCACCGGATTGGATGGCCAGCTGGGATGGTGACGGAATTATCGCCCGCATCGAGAATGCCGACGTGGCTTCCTGCGTGCGCGGCGCTCGCTTGCCCGCTGTGGATGTGAGTGCTGCGCGGCTTTTGCCAGATCTGCCATGGGTCGAAACGGATGACGAGCAAATTGCGGAGCTGGCATTTGCCCATTTGCGCGAACGCGGCTTTAAACACTTCGGATTTTGTGGTGATCCAGCCTTCAATTGGTCGCGCTGGCGTCGGGATCATTTTGTCAAACGTGTTGCGGACATGGGCGCGACTTGCAGTCTGTTTGAGCTGGGAGCTCAGTCCCAGTCGGGGGCTGCATGGAACGAGCAACAGGACGCACTGGCGCACTGGATCAGGCTCTTGCCGAGGCCAACAGGGGTCTTTGCGTGCTACGATATAGTGGCGCAGCAGTTGCTGGATGCCTGTCGGGCAATCAACGTCGCTGTTCCCGAAGAAATAGCGGTTATTGGCGTCGACAACGATGAATTGTTTTGCAACCTGTCCGAACCACCGCTCACAAGTGTGGTCCCGGATGCCCGTGGGACGGGATACGAAGCCGCTTCGTTGTTGCACCGTCAGATGGCGGGCGAGGTGGTGGTAGGTGGCCCGTGGCTTACGAAGCCTCGCGGGGTGGTGACGCGGCAGTCGACCGATATTCTTGCCATCGAAGACAGACACGTGGCCGAGGCCCTGCGCTTTATTCGCGAGCATTCCTGCGATGGGATCACCGTGGCGGACGTACTCGACCGTTCCAAAGTTTCGCGCCGGGTTCTCGAGAGTCGCTTTCGCAAAGTCGTCGGGCGTTCACCGCACGAAGAGTTGCTGCGAGCGCGTTTGACGCGGGTAAAGGTTTTGCTGAGCGAAACGGATCTTTCGATTGCCCAGATTGCAGAGCGAACCGGCTATCAGCACATCGAATATCTGAGTGCGCAGTTTGCGCGTGTGCTCGGTATGCCTCCAAGTCAATACCGTCAGACGATGCGAGTCCGCTAGGTTTGCAGTCTTACTGCACCGTCAGATCGAGTTGAAAGCGGCCCGTCTCTGCATTGAACGAATCGACGACGATGAAATAGGTTCCGGCCGCAAGATTGGTGAGCTCAAGCTGCGCGAGAGACGGTCTTTCCATTCCGCGTCGATCGTCCGAGCACCAAGCCAATATCGGCGTCGTGTCGCAGGTTGAAACGACGTAAAGAACCGTGTCGAAGTTGGTGAAGTTGTTGTTGGTCGACAACAGCACCCGGGCGGTCGGCGCAGTGAGCACCAGCTTGACCATTCGTTCGGCCTGACGAAGTGGATCGTTCGACGCACATCCCGCTGGCGCGTCGTACAGAGAAGGGAATGATATCTCGCCTCGAATCGTGATGACGCCCTTGGCTGGCTCAAGTGCCTTGGCCTGCGCGCAGGCTGATGTTCGCGCAGGTGAAATCGCAACACAGCGGTTGTTTGCTGCGCCGACGATGCCGGGCAAACAGGCTGAACTGCGACACACATCAAATCCACGAGGATCGCAAACCTGTCCGATGTTGCGCTGAGGCGGGTCGGTCAATGACGCCGCCATCCGAGGGCTCTTCAATCCCCCTCGGTCAATGACGGTCATGGCGATCTTGTCGACCATTTCTGAGAAATTCAGGCTGGATTCAAAACGGTAAAAGTACTTTCCGCCCCCGCTTACATCGTGAGCATCGGCATCGAAAGATGCAGATTCAGGGGTACCGTCACCGTCGAGATCGATGGACACTGGCTGATCTTTTTCATCCAAAAATTCAAGGCGAATGAGCGCAACATCGTCGTCTGCATCGCTTCCTTCTGCTTGAATGCGCGCTCCGTCAGGATCGCGCAGATACATGAGTTTTGTGATGGTGGGCGCTTCGCCTGTTTTGCAGACACCTGGAGTTGGGCCCCGACACCCGAGTCCAGACTCGCACCGACTTTCGATGAACTTCAAATCACAAGCGTCGCCCGTTTTCACCACCGATTGCTTCTCCAACGTCGCATCTAGATCGTTCGATCTCGCTGTGGTCGCATCGATGAACGCAACGCGGACCTTGCCGATACCCCCGTGCGTCCGGAGAAGATCTTTGAAGGTTACGGTTGTCGCGCCTGTCCCCGTTCCTTCAATGACTTTGTCCAGAGGAAAAACCGAGCTGGCTGATTCTGAGGTCCCGTTGCCATCCAGATCAAACAAAGAGATCGGATTCCCGGCGGCGTCGCTAAAACTCACCAATGCAGAGGTTATGTCGCCTTCCGGATCGTTACCCGTTAGCTCGATGAGCGCATCCTCTCCAAATCGGCCGATCTGCCGGAGTCGCGCCACGCTCAAGGTCGGAGGGCGCGACATGACGACTGCCGAGCCATCTCCGACAGCAAGGCTGTCCCGAGGTCCGCCATCAAGGTTGGGGCTGGCGCCATCCCCGCCCCCGTTGCCGCATCCATTCGCAATACAAGCAAGAAACAGGAAGGTCCCCTGGCGTTTCAACGAGGGCCACCGACGATCGCACCAATAGGCAGGTTTCATCGTCACATTCCTTGTGAATAGAAACGGCAACTTGGGCTCCGCGCTTTAGCGGTCTTTTTGGGAATAAAGCATTCTTTCGAAAAGAATCGAGCCGCCGCAGCCTACGCCGCGACGGCTCGCTCCCCGTTGTCGGTGGGAGATACTAGAGTTCGCAGTCCGCGTTCTTGGTACCGAGGTTTTGGTTAACCCCGATGTCGTCCCCATTGCCGCAGTTCAGGATGTTGGCATCCGCACCGCCGTCAAGGGTGTCGTCTCCTTCACCACCGGACAGGGTGTCCGCACCGGCTGCTCCGAATAGAATGTCGTTGCCGATTCCGCCGTCGATGATATCGGCGCCAGCGCCACCATCAATGTGGTTGGCGAGGTCGTTGCCCGTAATACTGTCCGCGGCGGATCCCGCTTTCAGGTTCTCAACGTCGGCATTCACGTCGTCTCCTTCGGAGGCCAATCCGTCGTCTGCCGCAACGCCATCCATCGTCACGGTCAAAACGGCAATACGCGCCGAATAATCAACGGTGTCGACACCCGTGCCACCGTTGAACGTGTCGGCGCCGGAGGTTACTGCACCTTCCAAGAAGGTGTCGTTTCCTGCCCCACCAGTCAACACGTCCGCGCCCAGGGCACCCGTGATGACGTTGTCGAGGCTGTTGCCCGTGATGGAATCGGCTTGTGTTCCGGCAACCAGATTCTCAACGTCTGCTTTGACGTTGTCGCCTTCGCCCGACAAACCGTCATTGGCGAGAATTCCGTCCATGGTTACTGTCAAGACGGCGGTGCGCGAATCGTAGTCCACCGTGTCGGTTCCTGCGCCGCCAATAAACGTATCGGCACCACTGGCTGTCGCACCTTCGTCGAAAATGTCGTCGCCAGCGCCGCCGTTATAGGTATCGTCTCCGGCACCACCAAGAAGTGTGTCGTTACCAGCGCCGCCCGACAAAACGTTGTTGTTTCCGTCTCCGGTCAAAACGTCGTTCGCTGTTCCACCGGTAACGCTTTCCACGCCGGCAACAATGTTATCGGCTTCGGCCGCTGCACCGTCGTCTGCGACGCCTGCTGCGATCGTCGCAGTGATTACCGCAGTTCGCAATGCGTAGCTGACCACGTCGGTACCAAGCCCGCCCGTGAACGTGTCGCCACCGTTGCTTGTTGCACCTTCGTTGAAGGTGTCATCGCCCGCCTCGCCGTAGAGCAAGTCAACACCCGCTGCCCCGGCGATGATGTCGTTGCCGTCGCCGCCGTAGATCGAATCGGCCAAACCTGTTCCGGTAATGGTGTCGTTGCCGCCACCACCGTAAACGGTAAGAACCGACGCAAAGTCCGAGCCATTGAAGAGATCGTTGCCAGCAGCGAGGCTGACCTCGAACGTTTCAATACCCGCATGGCTGATGTCGACAACGGTCCCCTTGTCGATGAAGAGCCCGGTAGTTGCAAACGTCATGTCGTCGGCGCTTGAGCTTCCGCGGATAAGCAGCTCGTCCGTTCCAGCGCCGAGATTAACGATCGTGGAGGCAGTTGACCCGCTTCCTTTTCCGAACACACCATTCAAGTAATCGAGGATCAAGACCTGCGCACCAGCCATGTTGGTGTCGACGTTCAGGGTCTTCATCGATTTGGTAGTTGCTGCGGGTGAGCCACAGGTCGCACCGTTTACCAGGATTGCCGTGTCAACGGCTCGTACGCCGATGATGATGGTCTGTGCTGTATTGGAAGCATCGATCGCCATTGCACCCGCTGTGAAGGTGCATGTTCCTGTCAAAGCGGTCAGTGCACGTGCATAGGCACCACCGACTTCGGGATATGCAACCTCGTCACCCCAGTCACCCTGGATGGGATCCGGTTCTTGCCCAGCACAACCGACAATCAACGCCCCCGCCAGTAGAAGCGGAAACCGACGCCCGTTCATTTTTGATACACCGTACATTTTTTTCCTCCGACAACGTGTTCGCCGTGGATTGGTTAATCCCGGACTGAATGTTGGTTCGCCCAAAAGGAGACTATCTAGAGGCGAATTGAAGGAAAAATCGCGAAACTCGGTGATACTTACACGTCCTCACGTGGCGGTATTCGTAGTCCGTTATCGGTTTTGCACATGGATCGCCTCACCCAGGCTTGCCTTGGCCGCTTCCATGATGGCCTCGGGCAATGTGGGGTGCGCGTGAACCGTCAAACTTAAATCATCCGCAAGCGCGCCCATCTCGATGGCCAGCGCAGCCTCCGCAATCATGTCCGATGCGCCATTACCGACAATATGGATGCCGAGCACCTCGTGGGTTCCAGCGTCGATGACCACCTTCACGAAGCCATCCGTATCCGCGTTGGCGATCGCACGACCGAGAGCCGCGAAGGGGAACTTGCCGATTTTGACCTGTTTGCCCCGTCCTTCCGCCTCGGCTTGCGTGATCCCGGCTGACGAGATCTCGGGATCGGTGAAAATCACCGACGGTATCGTCCGAACGTCCATTTCGGCCTTCTTGCCCGCGATGACCTCGGCGACAACTTCGGCTTCCTTCGAGCCCTTGTGCGCCAGCATCGGTTGTCCCGCAAGATCACCAATCGAGTAAATCCCCGGAACGTTGGTTTCTTGCCGACGGTTGGCCGGTACGAAGCCACGCTCGACCTTCACACCCAGCGCTTCAAGCCCAAGGTTCTCGGAGTTTGGACGGCGGCCCACGGCGACCAGGATCTTGTCGGCAGAAATTGTCTCACTTCCGCCTTCTGTCTCAATCGTAACACTCGCTTCGCCATCGACCTCGACCCAGCCCTTGGCCTTTGCTCCCGTCACGAGCTTCATTCCCAGCTTCTTGGCCTTGCGTACCACAACCTGAGCGAGTTCGGGATCGGTTCCCGGCAAAATCGCCGGCAATGCCTCGACCATGGTGACCTCACTGCCGAGTTTGGCATACAGCGTTCCAAGCTCCATCCCGATGTATCCGCCGCCTATCACAACCAGGCGCCGCGGCACCTCGGCCAGCGCCAGCGCACCGGTCGAGTTGATCACACGATGACCGTCAAAGGCGAATCCCGGAATTTCGATGGGACGCGAACCGGTCGCAAGCACGATATGTTCGGCCTCTACGATGGTCACGCCTTCAGGCGTCGTGACCTCGATGCGGTTGCGTCCAACCAATTTTGCCTGGCCACTCAAAAAGTCACACTTGTTGGACTTGAGCAGCATTTTCACGCCACCGGTCAACTTGCCAACGACTTGATCCTTCCAGGCTTGCATCTTCGACATGTCGATGCGTGCGTTGTCGGTGAGGATGCCCATCTCTTCGCCGTGCCGGATTTTGTCATACAGTTTGGCAGCGTTGATGAGTGCCTTCGAGGGAATGCAGCCGACGTTCAAACAAACGCCTCCCGCTTTTTCGCGCTCGATGACCACCGCTTTTTTCCCAAGCTGGCCAAGGCGAATGCCGCAGACATATCCCGCCGGACCTGCTCCGATAACAGCTGCATCAACACGGATCGTTTCGTTTGCCACGGGACCGTTTATAGCGGATGGCGTACATCACGGCCACCGCCGTGCAGAACCTGTTCTTAACCTCGGCGGGCGCGCACACGTTCCAGGTCAACCAGCTGCTCTTCCAGTAGCCAATTGGGCTTTTTAAAGACGTCTTCGATGATGGAGCGCATTGACAGGGCCGGTGCTTTTTCTTCCTCCGCGATTGCCGCCCGAATCTCGTCTTCGATCTGGGTGTCCAGCTGCTCGCGCGCAGCATCCGAAAGAATGTTGTTGTCGGCCAGCCATCGGCTGTAACGCAACATGGGATCCTTGGCCTTCCATGCCTCTGGCTGCGCCGGGTCGCGGTAACGAGACGGATCATCCGACGAGCTGTGGGCACCGACCCGAAAGGTGACGGCCTCGATGAACGTTGCGCCGCCACCGGCACGTGCGCGATCGACCGCTGCTTTCACCGTGGCGTACATCGCGAAGATGTCGTTGCCATCGACGCGCACGGAAGGCAGACCGTAGGCCAGGCCCTTGACCGCAATCGTTTCGCTCGTGGTTTGTTTCTCAATCGGCGTCGAGATGGCCCATTGATTGTTCTGGCAGATAAAGATGACAGGCACCTTGAAAACGCCTGCAAAATTCATCGCGACGTGGAAGTCTTCGGCGCTGGTCCCGCCGTCACCCATGTATCCCAGCGCCACGTTCTTGTGGCCGCTCAGCTTGGAAGCCCAGGCAATGCCCATTGCTTGCGGCAGTTGCGACGATACGCAGGACGACATGATGAGGTGATTCGAGGCGCGATTGCCCGAGTGGCAGGGCAGCTGATGCCCCTTGACCACGTCGTTGCCGCTGCCCAGGATTTGCGCGATGTGCGTGCGCAAGGGAACGCCGCGGTACACACCCGCCGCCGTTTCACGCAACCCCTGCACAAACCAATCATCCGGGCCGATCGCATGGGCGCCCCCGATCATGCCGGCCTCCTGACCACGGCATTCGATATAAAAACCGATGCGTCCTTGCCGTTGCAACGGCATCAACCGATCGTCGAGCGTCCGGCTCATGCGCATTCCGTGATACAGTTGGATGAATTCCTCGGGCGGCAATTTCGGCACCAGGGTCAAATCGGCCTTGCCGTTTTCGTCGAGGATTTGAAATAGCCCGGTCGCTGCCGCCCATTGCTCGTCGGACCAAACCTCGACCTGGGTGGCCTCACTTTGACCCGAACGTGCCTTGCGCACGATGTCTGTTCGCTCGGGATAGGGTGGTTTTTCAGATGCCACGGTGATTTTTCCTCAGAATATCCCTAGACCGAGTCTAAAAACATCAAACCGGGCGTTTCAAGCGATTCCTTCACAACCGCCACAAACGATGCGGCTTCGTGTCCATCCACAAGACGATGATCGACCGAGATCGAAAGGTTCATCCGCTCGCGAATGGTCACCTTGTCATCGACCACCACGGCGCGTTTTTCAATCTTGTGGATGGCCAGAATCGCCACTTCCGGAAAATTGATGATCGGGGTGGCGTGTAACCCCCCAAGGGTTCCGAGGCTGGTGATGGTGAAGGTCGAGCCCGTCAGATCCTCGCGGGTAGCCTTGCCATCTTTGGTTG
>JAYUPZ010000223.1:0-4330 GCA_043759805.1 Myxococcales bacterium
GCCGTCTTCGATGGCAGCAATTGCAGCGTCAAGCGCATCATCGGAGACAGATTCCAGAGACAATGCAGAGGCGAGTCGGTGGGTTGAAAGGAGAGTCGGCCAAATCGTGGGACCCATCAACCCTACCCGTTCGGTCAAACGCAACGCGTTTCGATTAGGCCCATCCTGAGCCTCAAGTTCCGCGAGAGACCACCAGGCGCGGGCAAAACTTGGAGCAAGATTCGTCGCCCGATTGAATAGACTGCGCGCGCGATCGCGAACCATCGCGGGCGGTCGCGAGGGATCGGCCATCGTCAACCTTGCCAGGACTGCCGCAACGATCGGCGACCTGGGCGAATGACCGAGTCGCCGTGACTGTTCGAGCATCCGCTCCACATCCCCATCCAGGTGGGCTGCGAGCGCGAGGAGCAGATCCAACAACACACCCGCTTCGCCCTCGGCTTCTGGCGTGTTGCCCGGCGTTCGCCAGTCGAGTACTTTCGTATCGCCTGAAAGGGCGAAAGCGGCCAGTGAAAACGAAGCACCGGCGCCGTAGGTTGCCAATCGTAGTTCGATTCTGTGTTTGCCACCTTTTAGCCAAACAAGTGCTGCAGAGCGCGCCGGTCCATAAACTTGCGCCGATCCGTGCTGGTGCCAGGGGCCTCCGTCGATGCGAAACGCTGCCATTCCAGAAAAATCGAGTGCGACTGCGTGTGACCCTGAGACGGTCTCAAAGGTCGACTCGACAATCTCTGCGCCAGGAAGGGAATCCACCGGAACCAACCACTGTCGGCAGCCCGATGCAAACAGGGGCGCGCTTGTTTTAAAGGCGTTTTTCGGTACCGACAACAGGTCACTCACCGGAAGCCCGCCGGCCCGCCCGATGCGCACGAAGTTGTTGATACATCCACTTTGCCTCGCACGTTCGACCAACAGCGACTCGTTACCGCGGCTACGCGCTATCTGTTCCCAAAGCATGGCGAGCGCCAAACGCGCCGGCCAACTCCGATGTCGCGTAGACATCGCGAGAACCCTATCCTCGAGGGCACGGTCGGAGGCCTCTCCCAACAAACTCGCAACGATCGACAACGCGGCGTCGTCCACCATCGACTCGATTGGACCGAGAACGCGTGGCACCGTTTCCAAAATAGAAACCCCGTCGGTCAGGGCAGCAACCGACCGGGCCTCTTCATTCGCAATCAACGCCCGAATGAGCAGAGCAAGCCGCGCATCTTGAGCCTGCACACCCGCACGTGACAACACTTTCTTGGCTTGCGTTAGATCACCCTCGTTGACCTTTTCCCACGCGGATTGCACCGACGATTCAACAACAAACTTGGGCGCAGTCGAGCGTACCGTTGCACATCCTCCAAGCACAACCGACAGCACGAGAAGACAACGATTCACTTGTCGGTCTCCGGACGGGGACGCAAGACAACCGCATCCGAAAGAATTTGATCGATGGTCGAAAGGAACGTGCGAAACGCGGGATACACATCCTTCTGATACCGATGTTGCGACACCTCGAGGTGGGTTTCCACGCGCACCACGCGCTTCTCCGGATTCGAGTCCACCTTCAACTCGAAAATGCCAAAGGCGGTTTTCACCGAACGTGGCAAGGGCAATCGCGAGACCTCCCAACCTTCGGGAAAACGGAACTCAAGTGCTTCGTCGTGTTGCCACGGATAGGCCAACACAAGCTCATAATCGCGGTTGGCGCCCCGGGCGTACGAGCGCACATAGTGAGCATCTCTTGCCGCCAAGGGCACTTCCAGAGAACCGTTTCGCAATACAGCGAGCGAAGGCACTTGCACCGTTGCGGTCGTTTTTACCTCTGCGTTGGGATCGCTGGTTCCCGTCATCACCAACGACTGAACTGTTGCGCCAGGATTGCGTTCGCGCCAAGCTTTTTGAAAACGCTCGATCTGCTCGCCATCGGTTTGGTAGTGTTTGCGCCACTCTGGCGCAGACTGTCCCGCCAACGACACCTCTTCTTCGATCTTCGCGCCACCCTCAGAATCAAGCGTTGCGATCCAGCGACGGTCCACGCGGTTGTTCGCAGCAGGTAGCACCGGCGTCTGCACCAGGCGAGCACCACGGACGTTGACATGCAAGGCCGTGACACCTTGATCTTGGTAAGGCAGCTCCGCCATGCCCGAAAACTCCGCGGTCCCATCCAAATACAGATCGAGCGAGGGAACGTAAGCAATCGCGTGATCGAAGATCGCCAATGAAGCAGGCTCGGTCTCGATTCGGCCGCCCCGCCGTGTTCTCAGCAAAACAAGTTCTGCATCAATTCCCAGTTCGCCCAGCATGGCGACGATGAGCGATGCCTTATCCTTGCAATCCCCAAACCGTCGCGCCAGGATTTGTGAAACGCGGTACGGTTTGTACCCGTGAATCCCGAATTCGAGGCCGACATAGCGCGTCGCCTTGATGACAAACGCATGGATGGCTTTCACCTTGTCGACGACCTCGGCGAGACCTACCACCGCTGTGTGAGCGCTTTTCTTGACGAGCTCGTCGGGAACCAACTGATCAGAAACCAGTTTCCAGTACCACGCGCCGACAGCATCCCAGTTTTTGTAGGTGCTGACGTGGATATAGGGCGCAACCTCGGTCCAGCCGGGCATCAGAGATTCCGCTTCAAGTCGCGGCACATCGGTGGCAATAAATCGATGCACGGTGATTCCGGATCGAGACTCTGTCTCGTGCCGAAACCCGGGAAGAGTTGGAACGTGAAAATAAATCGGGCGACTTGACGGCATCAGCAGGAAGTATTCCCAGGAACGTTTGGGCACCGTATCCGCCACAAAACTCAGATCGCCAAAGTAGTCTGCCATTTCGTTGTGGTACGCAACGTCCGAGAGCGAGTATTGCAACTCAACAACATCGCCTGCTCGAAGATCCTCGAACGTCACCACGTCAGCGCGATTGTCATAATAAAGGCCGTACCACGGTTCGGACAGATCGCGATCGTCGCGTCCCGTGGCGGACAAGATCTCGATCACGCCCGACAGGCTGCGGCGATAGACTCGCGCGACATGAACCTCGACTTCTTGATCACCCGGAACATAGCGCACCATGAATTCCTGGTTTTCTCGGGCCGCGCTCTCCGTACGCACATGAACCACCCGTTGCGAGAACACCTCGGAGAGGCCATTGGGGTGAACACGGACCACGCGACGTTCGGCCAGAATCTCGGACGGTGCGCCATCGGCCCGAGGATGTTCGATGGCATCACGGGCAAGTAAATTGGCATCAATGGCATAGGTCAGCGAAAGATCGACGGAGTCTCCCGTGGAAGCCGTCGAGTTGTCGAAACGCAACCGTTCAAGGGCCCGTCGCAACTCGGGATTCTGAGGTCGTAACACAAGCGCTCGCTCCCAGGCCGCTATCGTACCTGCAACATCGTGCGCCCGGGCGCGGTGCTCGCCGAGGCGAATCTGCAACGTGGGATCGTCGGGCAAGCGCACGGCGGTGGCGTCGAGCAGTGCGATCGCGCGCGTTCGATCGCCCGAGGCTTCGATCCATTCGGCAAGATCCAGAGTCCGATGTATGAGTGCCTTGTGACGGGTTGCCGTCCATTCAAGATGCGCCATCACCCGTTCCGTGTCACGGGCCGCCCGCGCGGAAGAAATCAGGCGATCCCGCAATTCGTAGTCCCCCGGCGTCTCATTCCACAGCTGCAAAGCCAACGCGTCCCCTTCCCGTGTCCGCATCGTTGAATCGAGGCCGGATAGACGCTCTCGCTGCAGCATGGGAACATCCGGAAATCGCTCAGCCAACGCTTCGACCAGTGCCTGCGCCTGAAAAGGAAAACCGGCGTCTCGGTAGATCTGTGCCTGTGCGAACGTTGCGGGCCAACAAGTCGGATCCGAGGCAAGTGTTGCTGCAAACAGCGCCCGTGCCTCTGCATTGGCGCCCTCGTTGCCTTCGCGTCGAATTTGCAGACCAAGTTCATGGCGGAGCAAACACAATGCGTGAGGCTGCAATCCGTTTGCCAGCGCTCGCCGCAGGACGGGCTTTACCTGGTCCGGCTTGCTGCTCACCCTTGCGAACAGCCAGGCTTCTTGCGCCGAAACCATGTTTGAGGGCGGCGCATCGGCCAACTGCAGCACGTTCTCTGCCGCCTTCAGCTCGATGTCGTCCGGATGCAGCAGATAGAAAAAGGACGCCAGATCCACGCGCGCCTGCCGCTTCGCCACGTCATCGCTCCCTTTGTTGGCGCGCTCAAGCGATTGTTCTAAAAGAGGCTTCAGATCGACCAGACGTGTCACAAGAAGAGCCGCTTTGTCGGTCAGATCCGTATTGCGTTTTCCGTCAAGCGACGACCGAACCCCTCGCACCG
>JAYUPZ010000224.1:0-1968 GCA_043759805.1 Myxococcales bacterium
GGTGTGGAAGCTTGGAACACGCCCGGGGTGACCCGTCTGATTGAACTTGCGCTCGAAGAAGACCTGGGCCGCGGAGATGTCACCACGCTTGCGGTGATCCCGAAAGCCTTGCGGGCACGCGCCCGGGTTGTGGCGCGCGAGGAACTGGTGGTTGCCGGTTTGCATCTCTTCGAGCAGGTCGTCAAACGGGTGGATCCGTCTGTCGAGCTCACCATTGAGGTGGACGAGGGTGACATGACCGAGCCTGGCGTGACGCTCATCTCATTGCGAGGTAGCGCGGCGTCGATCCTCACAGCAGAACGCACGGGTCTCAATTTCCTGCAGCGATTGTCCGGCGTCGCAACCATCACACGGCGATACGTCGAGCGCATCTCCGGAACGCGCGCTCGTGTTACGGATACGCGCAAGACCTTGCCGGGCTATCGTGCACTCGAGAAATACGCGGTTCGGATGGGCGGTGGTACCAATCACCGATTCGATCTCGGCTCCGGCGTGCTCATCAAAGACAATCACATCGCGGTGGCGGGTGGCGTGGCAGAGGCCGTGCGGCGCGCCCGTGAGGCGGCACCCCACGGGATGAAGATTGAAGTTGAGGTGGATGATCTGGTGGGTCTTGATGCAGCGCTGGATGCCGAGGCCGACGTCATCCTGCTCGATAACTTCTCGCTCGATGACATTGCCGAGGCAGTCGAGCGGGTACGCAGGCAAGCGCCCGCCGTGGTGATTGAGGTTTCGGGTGGCGTTCGACTCGAAACAATCGAATCCATCGCAATCCTTGGTGTCGACATCATTTCGGTGGGTGCCCTCACGCATTCGGCGCCTGCCGTCGACATCGCCCTCGACATGCAGCTTGATGTTTGAATGAGCTCCGATCTCAAGGAAGAGGCCGTCGCGGCATTTTTGAGAACGCAGACGTTCGGTCGCGCGTATCGCTTTTTTCCCGAATGCCACTCGACAAGCGATCTGGTGTCCGAGGCGGCAACGCAAGATGCCCCTGAGGGTACCTTGATTGCGGCCGATGCACAGACTGCCGGGCGCGGCCGCATGGGCCGTGTGTGGCATTCACCACCGGGGCGCAATCTCTACTTCTCGATGCTCTTGCGTCCTACGATTGCTCCCTCTGAGATGCCTCCGTTGACGTTGTTGGTCGGGGCAGCACTCGCAAAAGTCTTGAATGAAGCTCTGCCCGATGGACCTCGGGCGCGTCTCAAATGGCCCAACGACGTGTTGTTCGAGGCGACCCCCCATCCGCTAAAGGTCGCCGGCATCTTGACCGAGATGGCCACGGCCTCGACCCGCGTTCGCCACGTCGTTGTGGGTATCGGACTCAATGTGAACGTGGATTCGTTTCCCGATGAGCTCAAGTCGATAGCGACGTCGCTCGCTCTTGTCGCCGGAAAAACGTTCTCGCGTGCCGAGTTGCTCTGCGCTTTCCTCTCTGTTTTCGAGGGTTCTTACGCAACCTTCCTGCGAGAGGGTGCGCCCTACGCTGTTGATCTGTTTCGCGAGCACGCGATTTACGGACTGCCCGTTCGTTTCGCGGATCCGCGCGGGTCCGGTGTCGTACTTTCGGGATGGTCCCGTGCTGTGGACGAGGGAGGTGCGCTCATCGCCGAAGCCACGGATGGCACGCTTCATCGGGTCGTATCGGTTGAGCCCTGACTATTTCGCGGGACAGCCGATGCGCTTTTTGTCGAGCGCGATGTCATCGATATACAGCGTTCGATTTTGCGATAGCGTGTGGTAATGCGTCCAACCGAAACGGAAGGTGGCCAGCGCTGGCACAAACCACTGATTGTTGGTTTGGCCGTTGATGCAACCGCTTGAGCCGCCGGGATTCAGGCCGAAACTCAGAGCGTTGATTTTGGTGCCGTCGATGTAAAGCTCTTGCTTGTCGCCAAGCGAATCGAGATGCCATTCGATACACGCCCATTTGCCTGCTGGCACTGGATCATTCGAATGGTTCCA
>JAYUPZ010000225.1:0-9027 GCA_043759805.1 Myxococcales bacterium
CCGATGCCGCCGGGCTTTGGACCTCGGCGCAAGAGTTCCAGAAGAACGGCGAACGCGCGCAGATGCGGCGTTATCTCAACGAACTTTTGAAGGGGTTTCCGACGGATGCACGCGCACCGGCGGCCCGGCTCACGATTGGAAAATCCTTTGCCGACGAGAACAACCACCGTCAGGCCGCGGGGCACTACCAAAAGCTGATGGACGACTTTCCGAAATCGACCGAGGTCGCCGAGGCAATGTACCTACTTGGTGTCTCGTTCGTTGAGCTAAAGTTCTGTTCCGACGCACAGGCCATTTTCCTCGACGTGACAAAGCGCTTCAAGGCTTCGCCGCATGCCAGGAACGCGGCCACGCAGGCCAAGGCCGTATGCAAGCTGCTCGACGACAAGACCCGCTGCACGAGCTAGGTGGGCGCCCGGCCGTCCGATACGGTTGGCGCCTGCACGATCTCGGTCTTGACGTTCTGCACCGCCTGCAGAATTGTTCGCGTGCGCGTGCACCAGCCGCAACGCTGTCGTGTGTCACGGTATTCCGGCGCACAGCGAAGTCTTGCATGAAGGCGATATCGTCAACGTCGACATCACATCAAATATCGACGGTTTTCACGGTGACACCTCAGCGAGGTTTTGTGTGGGCGTAGTCGCTCCTCGGGTTTCCCTCTTGGTCGCGACCACGAAAGGCTGCCTGCGGCGAATGCATATGCCGCCCCACGTCGATCACGTGGGACGGTTGGCAGAGGGGCCGCGATTGCGACCGTGATAACCGTCGATGGGCAGTGGTCTTTAGCGAACCGTGCTGTCCGCTTTTGCAACAGCGCGATCCGCCGTGTGATGGCTTGCCAACTGGATCACCTCATCGGCTTTTCCAGCAGGGGCAACCACGTCGACGGCGTAGCCCCCAATGACGGGGCGGACCTTAGCAGTTACGCCTTCGACACTGAAAACACCCCGACCTTGGGCGCCCTTTGCCAGCTCACAACCCACCGCCCGTTCAACGAACGCAGTCGAGACACCCAGCTCGGCAGGAATGATCAGCGAAACACCCGCTTTTACCTCAAAAACATGCTTGCCGATCTGGCGCTTGGCTTTCAGAATTTGGGTGTTTGAAACCTTAAGCGGTGTCGACCCCAAGACCGCGTGTCCCTCGCCGCCGCGGCAGGCTTCCGGGCTGGCCGCGCTGACGACAGGGAGGCTGCCCAGAAAGAGTCCCAGGGCCAGAGTGCTTGCGGATGCGATCTTTCGGATGTTCATGGTTGATTCCTCTAACTTCAATTGTGCACACGGACGCGATCGCGGACATGGGAGGAACACCCCAGACGCCGCCGAAAGATCGCCTCATTTTAAGAAAAATGTGGGTCGAGCTCAGTCCGACCGTTAGGCTCCACTCGCCCCATGGATCCCAAACTCCCCCCATTCGCTCATCCCGTACGCGTGGCGGTGGTGGAAGATCAAACGATCGTTTGTGAGCTGCTTGCAGATTTCCTGTGCAACGAGGTGAATCTTACCGTCGCAATCAAAACCAACCGCGGCCAGTCGTTCTTTACCGCGCTTGAGACTTGCCGCATCGATCTCGCGGTTCTCGACATCGCGCTGCCCGACATGAGCGGCCTTGAAATCCTTGCGCGGCTGAAAAGAATCGATCGTCGGGTCAAGGTCATCATGATCTCGGCAACGGATCGGGGCCTGCCGCTGCGAGAGGCGTTGCAACTGGGTGCCGACGGCGTCGTGAGCAAATCGGCTCCGCTTGAACATTTGCGAACCGCGGTACACACCGTGTTGGCAGGCGGAATTTTTGTCGATCCAACCGCCGGCGCTGTCCTGTCTCAGCACGATGACAGTGGGTCGGCCGCACTGACGAGTCGCGAACGTGAGATTGCAATTCTCGTTGCCAAAGGCTTTTCCAGCAAAGCCATCGGTGCACAACTGGGAATCAGCGAAAAAACAGTAACGAATCACCGAACCGCGATGATGAGAAAAATTGGTGCTCACAACACAGCCGACATCACACGCCATGTGACCGACGAGCGGTGGATTTAAAGGCACGCGATGACCGCGGATCAAGAAGATGACGACTTTATCTTTCGCGAGATAGCCGACTACACCTATGACCTTGAGAGTTGGATCGCACCCGATGGTCAGACCCGGTGGATCAATCCCGCGGTCGAGCGCATCACGGGATACACCATCGACGAGTGTCTCGCGCGCGACGACTATCCCTACTTCTTCGTGCACCCACAGGATCGCAGCCGCGTGGCGGTGGCACTCGAGCACGCACAGGAGCACATCAGTGGCAACGATCTGGAATTCCGCATCGTGCGAAAGGACGGCGCCATACAGTGGGGTGCGATCTCGTGGCAAGATCTCAAGGATCGGCATGGTCGGTATCGCGGGTACCGAACCAGTATCCGGGACATCACTTCGAGAAAATCAGGTGAAAGCGAAATCCTGGCATCGCGAGATGAAGCGCATCGAGCAAGTCAGGCGAAAAGCGAGTTTCTCGCGACGATGAGTCACGAGATCCGCACGCCCATTCAGAATGTTCTTGGTTATGCGCAGCTTTTGCAAAGAACACTGCTTTCGACGAACCAGAGCAAATATCTCAACATTTTGGCGGAACAGGGTGAGGTTCTGTTGAGGATTGTCGACGACATCCTGGATTTCACTGCGCTGCAATCCGTTTCGATTCGAATGGAGCAATTGCCCTTCGATTTGAAGGCCTGCATCACATCGGTCGTGGATAGCGTGCAACCCTCGGCGGCTCAAAAAGGGTTGCAGCTTGATGTAAATTTTTCGACGCCGAATCAGACGACTCTCTGCGGGGATCCTCACCGCCTCAAGCAAATCATTACCAACCTCGTAACGAACGCGATCAAGTTCACTGAACGCGGGACCGTTCGGATCCGTGTCGAGTTGACGCCGGTCGAAAATGAACCCGCGAAAGAAGGCTTGACCATCCGGGTCGAAGACTCGGGCATTGGCATGCACCCGGAGCAACTGGCGCAATTGTTTCAGCCATTTTCCCAGGGCGATGCTTCGATTTCGCGCCGATATGGCGGAAGTGGACTCGGTCTAAATATCTGCAAACGGCTGGTGGATCTCATGGATGGCACGATCAGCGTTGATAGCCATCACGGGCAGGGCTCGACATTCACTGTTCGTATCGTATTACCGCGGGTATCGGCCGATGCCCTCGTGACGAATGCGGCGGGCCATATCGACGACAGCGACATTCCGGTATTGGACGTGCTGGTGGTCGATGACACCACGGTTGCCCGACAAATGACGGTCGAGTTGCTTGCCGCAGCCCGCCAGGTGTCCCATTCGGTTGGCAATGGCAACGACGCCATCGCCGCCCTGCGTGCTTTTCCTTTCGACCTTGTGCTGATGGACAAACGCATGCCAGAGCTCGACGGGCTGCGTTTGACTCGAATGATTCGCAGGGACGAATCGATACGCCAACCGTACATTGTCGCCGTAACTGCTAACGTACTACCCGCGTCTCGACAGGCGTGCCTGGAATCGGGAATGGATGCCTTCCTTGGAAAACCGGTTCGGATCAGGGATCTTGAACAAGTGATCAAGGACGCCGCTGCCAAACGCAAGACTGGCGGGTTCAACGATCGCTCGTTTGCGGCCTGGTTTGAGCCGTCTGTGGTGAATCCGCTGCGGCAGGTCCATTCCAGTGGGACGTCGATCCTGCAACGACAGCTGCCGACGATTGACCGCGAGTTGGGCAACGAAGAGTTGTTTTTTCGCGAATGCTTGAACCAAGAGAAATTCGACAACCTTCGAGAACGCGCCCATGCCGTGCGAGGCAGTTTGCTGGCAATCGGTGCAAACCGTGCGGCGCAGGTTGCGCAAGCACTTGAAAACGGCTCTGAAAACGACGCCAGTGGTCTTCAAGAAAGTCGCGTACTGGCGCTCTGTCAGGCCCTTGCACGTACCCGAACGCTGCTTGCCTTTAGCGCAGTTTGAAGTTTTCCGAAAACCCGGTCTCGGTATTTACACGAGCGGAATCAGTCGATCACAATCGTCTTACAACCGAAGATGAGATCGACGCGGCCGCCGGGGTCGGAGCGCAACACCGAGCACGTTGCCGGGCAAGTGCGAACTTGCGTTGGCATGCCCATCGCAGGATCGACATCAAAATACCAGCCGCCGCGCACAGAATCGCATCGAAACGGAATGCCCACATAGGGAACATAGGCAACCTTGTTGCTGGCGGTCACATGTCGTACGTTGACCTGTCCGTGGTCGACAAGACCCGAAGGATCGGGCGACAGCTGGTATTCGCAGGCCAGTGCAGCGAAACGGATCTCGTTTAGCGCGCGAAGAAATTCGGTCGACACGTTGGTGCCCGTGTTGACGATGATGGCGCTGTCACTGCCACCGGCAACCGCTATCTGGTTGAGATTCGACGCCGCCATGGAGGCTTCCTGCGGGGAAAAGACGCCAATGACGTAGGTGGCAACCGACGGTGTGGCGTTGAACGCGTCGGCGGCAATTCGGGCCAACTCCCTAATATTCTGCGGTGAACAACTTGTCGGAAATCCATCGGTCGCCAACACAACCGCAGCGCGATGGTTTGGATTTTCCTTCGAGCGCGCTGCTGCGTGTGCGAGCGCACCGATCAGTGCTGGACCGGTCGGGGTTGCACCATCGGGCTCCGCAACACGCATCGCACTCGACAGAACAGCGGCGCCCCCGGGCAACGCCGTAACTGGAACTTTCATGCTGGCGTAGGCATTCGCATCACACGTTTCAAACAAGCGGCATCGCCCGGGCAACACCGTGCAAGTATCCCCGGCCGCCGTGCTACATCTCCCACCCGCCGGAGCGCAATAGCCGCCCGTCGTCTGACACTGGCCAACCAACGCACATTCGCTGCCACCGCAGTCGGCATCGGATTGACAGTCTTTGCCACCAGAGACACAAACCTTGAAGCGATCGCAAGGGCCGTGAATGCCGCAACCGGCATCGGTCGAACAATCCCGCACGGCCCCGCGATTGGTCAGCGGAAAAAATTGCAGGCCGACCGACAGTCCTGCGCCTTGGCTGCGAAAAAACTGATCAAAGGCACCGGTAACGGCATCCCACTTGGTTGCACCGGACGATGTTTGTTGTTTCATCGAACCCGAGGCGTCCATCATCACCACCAGATCCACGGGCAAAGACTGCGCTCGAATCGTGGATCGGCCGCATGATCCTTCAAAGGGATCCTGCACGGGATCCACCACCGTTCGCTCGCCCGGATTGACAACCACGCGATCAAAGCGAGGGTCCACAATTGCCGGACCCGCATCCGGTCCCGCAAATGGTCCGCCCTCAAGCGAGGCTCCCGCGCAACCCACGAGCAGGCAAAGTGGCAAAGTTACCCATCCGCGGGATCCCCCGCTCGCCTGATTTCGACGCGCTACCACAGGGTGTGAATCGTCAGATTTGGCGCCCGGCTTGATGGACGCCCGGCCCCTCAACGCTTCCCGGACAGGATAGTCTCGGCCTTGTACCAGTGCTCGAGGTCCCGGCCGTGCTCGCCCCCCGATTGTAGAAACAATTCGTAGGCAACCCAGGCGACCTCCTGGTTGCTCGGTCGAGTCGATATTGCGACCGGCAGCGCAGCCTTTGCCGGAGATGCAGCTAATGGTACGGGGTTTTCTTCCGCGGAATTTGCCGCGCTGCGTTTTTGGATCGCCGGAGCCTTTTCCTTGTCCGTACCCTTTTTCCCCGTCTTTTCGCGCGTTGTGCTCGTCATCGCTTGCTCCCTTACGCCTCTGAATAACGACGATGGGCGCATCCGAAAGCTCGGTCAAGAAATTATCTTAAACGCTTATCGCGCAATTTTCGCGCTGGAAACCCAATGTTTACATCGATTCGCTAGGGTGTTTGACCCGCAAGAACACCGGTCACGGAGTTGTGAGGCCGAGTTCCGGGCCCTACAATGCCCAACCCAGCCCGCGTTTGATTTCACAACCCATGTCCGCCCACGAATTGCCCTCCTCAGAACCCGAAATCGCGCGAAGCACGTCGCGCGACAACTATCTACCGTCGACCTCGGAGATTGAACCCGGAAACCTCGAATTCATCGAGGCGCTTTATCTTCGCTGGTGTGACGATTCGAATGCCGTGCCCGCGGCGTGGCAACCGATTTTTGCGGCCTGGCAACGGGGCGAACCGGCAAGACCTGCCGCGACTGCGAAAATTTCGCCCGCTGTAACCCAAGGTTCGACGACCCAGAACCACACGATCGAAACCGCCGCCGTCGACCGCGCGCGAGGCGACAAACGCATTCGCCGCATGATCGAGGACTACCGCGAACACGGCCACATGTCGGCCGATCTCGATCCGCTCGGTCTAGAGGACCGCTCTCGTTTCGCATTGCGAATCGAGGACTACGGCGTCGAGGACGCGGATCTTGATGCCGTTATCAAAAGCGATGTTGGTGGACTTGGCACGGCCTCGCTGCGATCGGTTATTGAGCACCTCAAGGCCACCTATTGTGGCCACATCGGCGTAGAGCTTGCGCACATTTACGATACCGAGTTGCGGTCGTGGTTGCAGGAGCGGGTGGAAGACAATCGAAACCGAGCACCGCTTGGCCGAAGCGAGCGCTTTGTCCTACTCGCGCGCGCCATCGAGGCCGAAGTATTCGAGCAATTTCTTCAGACCAAGTTCCTGGGCGCCAAACGGTTCTCTCTTGAAGGCGCCGAAAGTACCATTCCACTGCTTGATCGCATCATTGATCGGGCGGCCGCGCAGGGGGTAACCCAGATCATCATTGGCATGCCCCACCGCGGTCGACTCAACGTCCTGGCAAACGTGTTGCGAAAGCCGCCCGCTGAAATTTTTGCCGAGTTTCTCGATCGCATGAACGCGCTCAACTGGGATCCTGGTGGCGACGTGAAGTACCACCTTGGCTATTCAAGCGATCGGGTCAGCAGCCAGGGCAAGGTGCACGTTTCGCTCGCCTTCAATCCAAGTCACCTTGAAGCCGTCGACACGGTTGTGCAGGGGCGCGTGCGCGCGAAGCAAGATCGCATGAAACATCCCGAGCCCGAAACGCGCGGCTTGCCCATCCTTATTCACGGCGATGCAGCCTTTGCGGGACAAGGGATCGTGTACGAGGCTTTCAACATGTCGGGGCTGCCCGGCTATCGCGTGGGCGGTACCATCCATCTTGTCATCAACAACCGGATTGGCTTCACCACGCCACCCGAGCGCAGCACCTCGTTTACCTATCCGACGGATGCCGGCCGCATGTTGCAGGTGCCCGTGTTCCACATCAACGGCGAAGATCCTGATGCCGTGGCCCAGGCCGTCGACATTGCGGTCGATTTCCGACAGCGCTTCCACCGCGACGTCATCATCGACATGTGGTGTTACCGAAAACTCGGCCACAACGAGGGCGATGAACCGAGTTACACGCAGCCGATCATGTATCGGAGAATCAAGAACAAGCGCCCGGTGCGCGATGCCTATGTCCAGGCATTTGCAAATCGCAGCAACGGCAACGAGGCCCCCATCACGCTTGACGATGCCGATGCCATTTCGGCCGCGAAATTCGAAGAATTAGAACGGGCACTTGAAAGTGCCAAGCGCTTCGAGCAACCCCCCATTCCCAGCACCTTCGCCGGTGTCTGGTCGCGCATTCAGGGGGGCGCGGCTTCCTCGATCAAGGACGTGGTAACGGCCGTACCACGGGATACGATTGAATCCATTGGCAAAGGATTGTCGACCGTCCCCGAGACCTTTACCCCGCATCCAAAACTGGTGAAGCTGTTGCAAACACGCCTCGAAATGGCGCTGGGTCAGCGACCCATCGACTGGGGCATGGGCGAAGCCCTCGCGTATGGCAGCTTGCTGCTGGAAGGCACGCGGGTGCGACTGTCGGGACAGGACGTTCGACGCGGAACCTTCAGTCATCGCCACGCAACGCTTTCGGATTTCAACACCGGCGAAGACTACACATCGCTTGCGCACCTCAGCCCCGAGCAAGCGCGCATCAACATCTACGACAGCCCGCTATCGGAAGAAGGCGTGCTTGGGTTTGAATACGGCTACAGCCTTGATACTCCCGATGGCCTCGTGATTTGGGAGGCGCAGTTCGGCGACTTCGTCAACGGCGCGCAGGTGATAATCGATCAGTTCCTGATGTCTTCCGAGGCCAAGTGGCGCCGGGTGTCGGGACTCACCTTGCTGCTTCCGCATGGCATGGAGGGGCAAGGCCCCGAGCACTCGAGCGCCCGCCTCGAACGCTTTTTGAACATGTGCGTGAATGACAACATTCAAGTTTGCAACGTCACGACACCCGCGCAGTTCTTCCATTTGATGCGAAGGCAGGTGCTGCGGCCCTACCGCAAACCCCTCATCGTGATGAGCCCGAAGAGCCTGCTTCGGCATCCGCTCTGCGTCTCGGAAGTGAGCGACTTCACGGACGGCGCGTTTGCACCGATCCTGCCCGACCGCTCGGTGGATCCCGCCAAAGTCGACCGGATCGTTTTGTGCAGCGGCAAAGTGTACTACGATTTGTTGGCGGCGCGCGACGAACGGGGCCTTGGCAATGTGGCCATTTTGCGCATTGAGGAGCTTTACCCGACTCGCATGGACATCCTGCTCGACGAACTGTCTATCTACCGAGATGGCATTCCGTGCGTCTGGGTTCAAGAAGAGCCGCGCAACATGGGGCCCTGGACCTTTGTGCAACGCTACTACCGACCCCTCCTCGTCGGCAATTTTCAATGGGGCTCGGTCACGCGACCCCAGTCTTCATCCCCGGCAACCGGCTCGGGTAGCCGTCACAAGCTGGAACACGCCCGATTGATGAAAGCCGCACTCGGCCTCGTTGATGCCAACGTTGCCTCCACGCCGGATGCCCACCCGGTTAGCCCCTCACCCCTGCAAAAACCATGAGTCAACAGCCCGTTCTTGTTCCCAACATTGGTGAGTCAATCAAAGAAGTTACGATTGCTGCGTGGCGAAAAGCCGAGGGCGATGCGGTGACTCAGGACGAACCACTCGTCGAGGTTGAAAG